>JAQVWB010000138.1 GCA_028698695.1 Syntrophomonadaceae bacterium
AAAATGGGTTCCGTAAAAGGTCTGATTTATGGAATGGAAAATTTTTTATAAAAAAGGACCTGGCTATCAGGTCCTTTTTCTAATTCTTTCTAATTTCTATTGGCTTGCTTTTATTGCACTATCAGTCAACCATCACTCTGCGGGATTACCTGACTGCCTTCTTCAAGAATATATATTTTCCGGTTGATTTCATCAACCTCTACTTCACGGTTTATTAAAGTTGAAACTTCTTTCTCCGTTTTAAGGGTACGAATTTGTACACCATTGTCATAGAGTTGTATAAGCAGTTTCCCCCCTGGTCGCGGGATTTCTTCCTGAGTATGACGCTGATAAGGTTTCATGAAAACATATTCGTAACCACCGTCAATAAACTTCATTTTCTTTCCGTTTAAATAAACCTGCATGGGTGTCCCTCCAAATTATTTAACTGTGCGGCTGCCGGGTTTGACAACCTCCAGCTTTCCTTCCTTGCATAACGGGCAGTTATCAGGTTCCCAGGATTCAATATCCATGGTCAACACTGCTGCCGTCTTTACTCCGAAGTCAACCTTACCAGAGCTGCGATCAACCAATACACCTACACCAATAACTTCACCACCGGCAGATTTCACCTGTTCAATTACTTCTTTAACTGAACCTCCGGTAGTTACTACATCCTCAACTACCAGGACCCTCTGGCCAGGTTCAATATTAAAGCCGCGCCGAATAACCATTTCACCATTCTCACGCTCGGTAAAAATGGCCGGAACCCCTAATTGGCGACCAACTTCATAGGCTACAATAATACCTCCCATGGCAGGTCCAACTATCAGTCCAACTCCATCGTCAAGAAAACAATCCGCCAGATGTCGGGCTAATTGTTCGGTATAATGCGGATATTTTAAAACCTGGGCACATTGCATGTATTGATTGCTATGCCGACCGGAAGTTAGTTTAAAATGTCCATTTAATAATGCCTGGGCATCAATAAATATCTGGCGGGCCTGATCCTGGTTTAACACTATTTATCCCTCCAACTCTTCAATAATTCTTAATGAGGCTGATTTAGGATTGTCAGCAGCGGTAATTGGCCGTCCAATTACCATGTAATCTGCTCCCATGGTTAATGCGTCTTTAGGAGTGGTAATTCGCTTCTGGTCGTTGGCGGCTGACCAGGAAGGTCTTATTCCCGGCGTTACAATTTTAAAATCTTTCCCACAGGCATTTCTGATAGCGGTGATTTCCTGTGGTGAGCATACAACACCATTAATTCCGCATTCCTGTGCCATCATTGCCCAGGTAACAACGGTATCCTCAACTGATTTATCGGTAATAAACATATCATTTTCCAACTGACTCTGTGATATGCTGGTTAACACTGTTACTGCCAAGGTTAAAGGCGGATTGATTTTCTTCAGTGCCGCTTCTTCCTGAACTCCTTTAACCAATTGACACATCATTTCCCGGCCTCCGGCAGCATGTACATTAAACATATAGCAACCCAAACGGGTTAATACTTTGCCTGCTGCTGCAACCGTATTGGGTATATCATGAAATTTTAAATCTACAAATACCTTTCCTCCAGCCTCGTGTATCTTTTCAACAATTTGTGGTCCGCAACTGTTGTAAAGTTGCATGCCCACCTTAAATACACCTATGGTTGGGCTTAATTGTTCTACCAGTGATAATGCCTGGTTTTCGGTATCCACATCCAGTGCCAGAATTATTCGGTCTTTTGCCTGCAATATATTTTCCCCCTTATTGCCAAACTATCTATAGTATTTGTTATTAGCTGCTTTGAGTCAACTATAGTTATTGGTTTAATATATATATTGTTTATGCCTGGTGTGCTACTCCAATCAATTCACTTAATGCAGCAATATTATTATCCTGCATATATTGCAGCAGATTACTTACAATCTCATCTGTTATTCCCGGATTTATAAATATTCCAGTGCCTACTGAGACCGCGGTAGCTCCAACCATTAAGAATTCCAGAGCATCACGATAATTAACTATTCCTCCACCACCGAGTATGGGTAGTTTTACTTCCCGGTAGACCTGATAAATCATGCGTAAAGCTACCGGTTTAACAGCCGGTCCGGATAAACCGCCAAAAATGTTGGCCAGGAAAGGTTTGCGGGTATTAATATCAACCGCCATACCCATGAGAGTATTAATCATTGATAAGGCATCTGCCCCCCCGGCTTCACTGGCACGGGCTATTTCTACTATATCGGTTACATTGGGACTTAACTTCGGCATAACCGGAAGTGTGGTCTTATCCTTTACGGCTTTGACTACTTCGTAAACCATTTGTGGATCGGTACCAAACTGCAATCCCCCCTGTTTGACATTAGGGCAGGAAATATTTAATTCTATTCCGGCGACTCCGGCATTACCTTCAATCATCTCTGCCATGGCTGCATATTCTTCAATAGTATTGCCGGCAATATTAGCAATAACCGTAACCTTGTTTTCTCTCAGAAAAGGCAGATGGGTATTAAGAAACTCTTCTATTCCAGGATTCTCAAGCCCAATTGCGTTTAACATTCCTGCAGCGGTTTCAATTATTCTGGGCGGCGGATTCCCTGTTCTAGGCTCCAGAGTGGTTCCCTTTACGATTACCGCACCAATTTTAGATATATCCACATAGGGTTCATATTCCCGTCCATATCCAAAAGTTCCTGAAGCAGCACAAACCGGGTTATCAAGTTTTATTCCTCCCAGGTCTGTAGAAATATCAATTTTCGGAGGCATTCCCATTTCTATGTTCAAAATCAATACTCCCCTTTTCCTTGTCTTTCTGCAGTATTTATTTCCTATTTGTATAATTCAACCTCTTTGATATTAAAAACCGGTCCATCTTTGCACACTTTTACATATTGGGTATCATCGGTTTTAAGTTTACGGGCACATCCCAGACAGGCTCCCACCCCACAGGCCATATATTCTTCCAGGGATACTTCGGCTTCTATAGAATGTCTGGCAGCAAAATCAGCTACTACCGCCATCATAGGTTCGGGGCCACAGGTATATATTCTATCCAGGCTCTGTGGCTCAATCTTTTTTGACAGTAATTCTGTCACCAGTCCTTTAAAACCGGCTGTACCATCCATGGTAGCAGGAAAGAACTCTGTACCTATCTGACGCAGTTTTTCAAAAGCAACCAGTTGCCGTCGGCTTTCCGTTCCATGTAATACAGTAATATGGCATCCCTGTTCTTCCAAAACCCGGGCCAGATATACCAGCGGTGCAATGCCGACACCGCCGCCAACCAGCAAGGTTCTCTCCTGTTGATCAGGTAACTTAAACCCCCGGCCCAGAGGCCCCATAACATCAACATATTCTTTGGTACGAACTGAAGTAAGTAATCTGGTTCCCGTTCCGACCACCTTATATAAGAGAGTTATACTGCCTAAATGTTTGTCAACATCATATATACTAAGCGGTCTTCTTAATAAGGGTTGATCGCGCAGTCCCGGTTTTATGTGTATAAACTGACCCGGCTGACATTCTGCTGCTATATCAGGCGCAATAAACTCCAGTTCAAACATATCCCGATTAACTTGATTATGACTGATTACCAGCCCTTGCTGCATCACTGGCATAACAGGAAACCTCCTTATTGCTTTGCTATATATTCCTGTAGCGAATAAATCTCCAAACTTTCCATGTTATCAACTTCATGAATTACTTCCTGGATTACCTTAAGCGTATCCAATGAAGTTAAACAGGGTACATTAAGCTCTACTGCCGCCCGGCGTATCTGAAATCCGTCTGAAAATGGCCGGCGACCATGAGTCAGAGTATTAACACAAAAATCAACTGTACCTTCCCGAATTAAATCAACAATATTAGGCGAACCTTCACTGATTTTTTTAACTATCTCAGCCTCTACTCCTATTTGTTGCAGAGCATCGGCAGTACCATGTGTACAGACGAGTTTAAAGCCCTTTTGGGCAAACTTTTGTAACAGAGGCAGAGCTTCTTCTTTATCTTTATCTGCAATAGTGGCGACTATAGTTCCTTGTTTGGGTATTTCCAGACCAGCCGCTATTAATCCTTTATAAATAGCCATTTTTAATGACCTGTCTATTCCCATTACTTCGCCAGTCGATTTCATTTCCGGCCCCAATGTAATATCCACTTGCTCCAATTTATTGAAAGAGAACACTGGTACCTTTACTGCAAAAAAATCAGGTGCGGATTGAAGACCATCTTTGTATCCCATATCTTGCAGACTTTTACCCAGCATGATTTCAACCGCCAGTTTAACCAGAGGTATTCCGGTAACTTTACTGATAAAGGGGACGGTTCTGCTGGAACGGGGATTAACCTCCAGAACATATAATTCATTCTCATATTCAACAAACTGAATGTTGATTAAACCAATTACCGGAAGTTCCAGAGCTAATTTGCGTGTGTATTCAACTACTTTATCAGTTATCTCACGGCTCAGGCTATAGGCGGGAAATACTGCCATACTGTCACCGGAATGAACTCCTGCCCGCTCAATATGCTCCATGATTCCTGGAATAAGTACTGATTTGCCGTCACAAACGGCATCAACTTCAATTTCCTTACCCAGCAAGTATTTATCAACTAATACCGGATGTTCCCGGTTTACTTTTACGGCCGTTTGCATATACTGCTCAAGCTCTTCATTGTTATAAACAATTTCCATGGCCCGACCGCCTAAAACATAAGAAGGTCTTACCAGAACCGGGAAACCAATTTCCCGGGCAGCCAGGACAGCATCTTCAACGTTATAAACACTAATTCCCGGTGGTCGGGGAATTCCCAACTTTTCAACCATTATATCAAACCGGTTGCGGTCTTCTGCCCGGTCTATGCTGTCATTACTGGTACCCAAGAGTTTAATCCCCGCCCGCGTAAGCGGATCGGCCAGATTAATAGCTGTCTGTCCGCCAAATTGTACTACTACCCCTTCCGGTTGCTCTTCTTCGATGATATTCATAACATCTTCAAATATCAGCGGTTCGAAATACAGCCGGTCAGAAATATCAAAGTCGGTGCTTACTGTTTCCGGATTGTTATTCACAATAATGGCCTTAATGCCCGCATCCCTTAATGCCCAGACACAATGTACCGAACAGTAGTCGAATTCCACTCCCTGTCCTATACGAATTGGGCCGGAACCAACCACCAGCACTTTGCGTGCCTGCGGGTCATGCAGCGCTTCATTTTCAAGTTCATAACAGGAATAGAAATAAGGTGAAACTGCATCAAATTCAGCAGCACAAGTGTCAACCAGTTTGTAGGTAGGGAATAAATTGTATTCTTTTCTTAATTGACGCACAGCGTTTTCAGTGATACCTTTGATTTCGGCAATCTCAACATCAGAAAAGCCCATCTTTTTAGCTTCCTGTAAAGTCTCTTTGTCCAGTTCAATGGTTTTAATGCGTTGGGC
>JAQVWB010000139.1 GCA_028698695.1 Syntrophomonadaceae bacterium
TAAGTTTTCTTCATTGGTTTGCCACTCAACTTGCTTATTGTTTAATGCAACTGTCAAGTCCATCAACTGATTAAAACTGCGGGTTATTCCGGTGAGATTGACAACCAGAGCGGCATCATGGCTGTTTTCCATACGGTATTTTTCAATTTCGTTGAGAGTTTTGTACATATCCTGCAAGTTCTTTTGCTGCTCAGCTATTTGCGTCTGTAAATCTGAGCACTCGCACTCAGCAGTTGCAATGTCCAGCTGAATTTCATCCATTTGCTGTTGCAGCTGCAAAATCGATAAATCTATTGCCCGTACTTTTTTAGCCGTTTCCGCTTCCGACCTACGTAAAACTCGCAATTCATGCAAGTTATCGCTGGCCTCCTGCCAGGATTGCACTGCCTTGTGCAGCTCTTCCCCCTGCCCGGGCAAATCCTGCCTGACTTTAGTCAGACTGGTCATATCATCTTTTTGTAATTGCCTGACATGGCCAAGATTAGTATAGGCAACATCTAAAGTTGATGCCTGACGGGCTCTTTGCAGGCGCAGCTGATGCGGTTGAAATGCTGCCTGCCGCTGTAGATAATCCTGCCATTGCCGGTCAATCGTTTTAATCTCAGTTTCCAGTTCATTCAGCTTTTCCAGCCAGGCCAATGCTTGCCGCATAGAGGCAAGTTGTTGTTGCTGCTCTTTTTCACGCGTGATTTTAAGTTGTAATTCTTCCCGCAGCTGTTCTTCTTCAAAGTCACTTAACAGCTTCATGGCAGCTGTTTCGGCCTGAAGACCTTCCAGACAGTTTTTTTCTTCCCTATGTCTTTCATGCACTTTCCTGGAGATTTCACTGTATATTTCCGTACCGGTTATCGACTCCAAAATGGGTGCCCGTTCATCGGGTGAAGCCTGCAGAAAAGCCGCAAATGCCCCCTGGGCCAACAGCATTGCCCTCGTAAACTGATTAAAATTCATGCCGGTAATTTCTTCTACCCGTGCAGCTACATCCCTGATTTTATTCTCCAACACCTGACCACTGCCGGCATCAACTATCTCATGTTTATGAGATTGCAGATTACCATCCGGCTTTTTTCTGGCCCGTTGCTGACTCCAGTGACAACGGTACTGACCTTCCCGGGTTTCAAAGGTTATCTCCGCATAGCAACTGCCGGTATGACGGGACATAATCTCATTACTACTGCTGTTCACACTTGGCAAACGCGGAGTACGCCCGTACAGAGCCAGACAGACAGCATCCAGAATGGTGGTTTTACCGGCACCGGTGGGCCCGGTAATGGCAAATATACCATCAGACAGATAAGCCGGGTCAGAAAAATCTATACTCCACTCCCCGGTAAGGGAATTCAGGTTTTGAAAGCGTATCTGATGAATCCTCATCCTGATCCTCTCCTATTCTGCCCTCAAATCTTCTGTATTTAATAAATCAACCACTTCGTTATATAAATCTAGCAAATCCTCACGCTGTTCGGCTTCTACCTCGTATGCTTGCAAGCATAATTCAAAAACCTCGGCAACATCCAGTTCACTGAGCACTTCTCCCTCGCCCGCAAGGCTCTTTTCCTGTTCCCACAAGCGATTATTTTTTACGCGCAGGATTTCCAGGCCGGTATCTGCCACCAATTCATCCAGTTTTTCGCGCAAATCACTTATTATTTCCCCACCTTGATAAATGATTTCCAGCCATATGCTTCGGGCTTCGGACTTTAGCATAACGATTTGCTGCTCAATCTGCTCCCAATCACCGCGAACACTTCGCAAGGCCTGGAAAAGAGGAACCGCAACCGGACTAATATCCATACAGTCCTCATTAAAGTTTATCGTAATTACCTGCTTGTCCCGGGCAGCTTCACCGAAACTCATAGGCAGGGGCGTCCCTGAATAACGAATTCTTTCCTGCCCCGCAACCAGCTGGGCAGTATGTAAATGCCCCAGGGCTACATAATCAAATTCCGCCGGAAAAATATCTGCTCCCACATGAGCCAGCGTACCCACATATAAATCCCTGACTCCGTCACCCTCTACCGTGCTTCCTCCGGCAGCAAACAAATGCCCCATGGCTACAACCGGAACCGGCTTTTCCAACCTGTTCAGCATCTCCTGAGCCTGCTCTGCCGCCAGGGCATAATACCCGCGAATTCCCTCAATCAGCTTACGCTCCTTATCCTCCGGGGTTTCCCCCGCTTCCACGCTGCGGATATCCCGATCACGCAGATAAGGAACCGCACAAACGATTAATTCTGCTCTCCCGTGGGAATCCTTCAACAGCAAAACTTCCTCTTCCGGGCTTTCTCCAATACTACCTACTGTGTAAACCTGCAAATGGCGCAGCAATTCACGGGGGGCATTCAGAAAGGAAGGGGAATCATGATTGCCGGCTGTTATTACCACATGACGACAGGATGACTCTGCTGCCCGGCACAGAAACTGGTAATACAACTCCTGGGCCCGGTTGCTGGGAGTAGCAGTATCAAAAATATCACCGGCTACCAACAGTACATCAATATGCTCCTGCTCCAGCAATTTAGCCAGCCAATCCAAAAAGGCGGCAAATTCTTCATATCGCTTGCGTCCATACAGGGAACGACCCAGATGCCAGTCTGAGGTATGTAAAATTTTCATAACCACTTTCCCTCCTAAAACAACCTGAGATAAATTAGTCCGGGAAATCAAAGGACCATCAGCGTGATACCCCGTTTTTGATGAGCGCCAGCCTTATCATGAAATAATCAATGTCTTCCGGCAGGGCTTCCTTTATGGGTGTTAATCATCATCAGTTATATATTGACGTATCACTTCAATAAATTGCTGTCCATATTTTTTCAGCTTAATCTCTCCAACGCCGGTAATCTGTAATAGAGCTTCCTGATCCCGCGGCAGGTAAGACGCCATTTCCCGCAGCGTATTGTCAGCAAAAATTACATAAGGAGGCACTTGCTCCTGTTGAGCTATAGTGTAGCGCAGAGTCCGTAATGCCTCAAACACATCATTATCAGTATCGGTAGTCGGAGCCGGCGTTATCCTGATCATCAGCTTCTCTTTTCCGCGTAAGATGGGAGTCGCTGCCGGTGTCAACATAACTACCGGATATTTTCCTGCGCTGCTGCTCAGATATCCTTCCGCTACCAGTAAATTAATGAATTCTACTATCTGCTGAGATTTCCAATTGCTCATAATACCATAAGTGGATAGTCGGTCAAAACCCAGTTGCAGGACCCGCTTTTGTCTGGAACCACCTAATACTGCAGCCACCAGTGAAATGCCGTATTGTTGTCGCATGCGGTAAACACAGGACAAGACCTTCTGCGCTTCCACCGTCATATCGCGCAATTCGTACTCAACACAATTTGAACAGGTGGCACAGTTATCAGTTATCGGAGTTTCACCAAAATAGTCGAGAATATACGCTCGCAAACAGGTTGAAGTATGGCAATAATCAATCATGCACTGCAGTTTGGCATATTCCATCTCCTGGCGCACCGGTGACAGAACACTTTGCTCAATCAAATATTTCTGTACCTGGATATCGGCAGGTTGATAAAGCAAAATACAATCAGCCGGCTCCCCATCGCGCCCTGCCCGGCCAGCCTCCTGATAATATGCTTCCAAATGGCGGGGCATATTGTGATGAATAACAAAACGGGCGTTGGATTTATCTATCCCCAGGCCAAAAGCATTAGTAGCCACAATAGCCTGAACCCGGTCATAGATGAAATCTTCCTGCGCAGTGTTTCGATCAATGTTGCTCAATCCGGCATGATATTTACTCACCGATAAACCTTGAGCGCTTAATTCCTGATGCAGGCTGTCTACTTCCTTGCGGGTAGCCGCATAAATAATGCCCGCCTGTCCCGGGTGGGTCTGCAGATATTGCTTGATAAAGCGGCTGCGGTCCCCGGTCTTTTCCACCGAAAAAAGCAAATTGGGACGGTCAAAACTATTTATATATACCTGGGGTCGCTGTAACCCCAGACCATTAATAATATCTTCGCGCACACGAATAGTAGCTGTAGCAGTAAATGCCGCCAATAATGGCCGTTGCTGCAGGGAGGATACCCATGAACCGATACCCAAAAAGCTGGGACGAAAATCATGACCCCATTGTGATACACAATGAGCCTCATCTATAGCAACGAAAGACAGCGGCAGTTCACGCATCATATTATCAAACTGCTCAGATTGCAATCGTTCCGGGGCTACATAAAGCAGGCGATACTTCTCCCGGGAAGCTTGAAAAAGTCGTTCCCTTACTTGTGCAGCAGTTAGTGAGCTATTTATGTAAGATGCTGAAATACCTTGCATGTCAAGCGACTCAACCTGATCCTTCATCAAGGCAATAAGCGGTGATATTACCAGCGTAACCCCAGGCAACATTAAGGCTGGCAGTTGATAACACAATGATTTCCCGCCACCGGTAGGCAAAATTGCCACCGTATCGCGTTTACTCAGAATACTGTCAACTACCTCCTGCTGCCCGGGTTTAAACTCCGTAAAACCGAAATACTTTTTCATTATCTGGTTAACAGCCATTTGCATTTTCCGTCCCCTTGCATACCCGTCCCTATTATGAGATCAAAAATGTCATTCCTGACCCCGGCTACCGGTCTTTGTTTCAAGGTATACCACCGCAGTTTCCAGGCGGTGATTCCTTATTTCAGTAACCTTTATATTCATGCCGTATTCCTCTAATTCGGGTGTACTGCCGTCATCGGGTACGGTGCCTAACAGGCCAAAAATTAATCCGCCAAAAGTATCATATTCATCCTCCGGCAATGCGATTCCCAGGTGTACTGAAACCAAATCCAAAGGGGCAGTCCCTTGTATTTTCCAAGTATGCGAATCAATTCGTTCAATCAGCGGGGAATCCTCGGGAATTGAATCATCATCGTCCAGCTCACCCACGATCTCTTCCAGCAAGTCATTCATCGTAATTATACCGTTCATGCCGCCATATTCATCCAGTACAATGGCAAAATGATTACGACTATTCTTCATATTGCGAAACAATACATCTGCTCTGACTGTTTCCGGTACAAACCAGGCGGGTTTTACGGCAGTTTCCAAAACTTTTTCCCGGTTCCGGTCTTTGATGCGAAAATACTCCTTGGCTTTTAAAACTCCAATAATATTATCAGTACTGCCATCACATACCGGATAAATTGAATGTTTGCTTTCCGTAATGGTTGACTCCCATTGTTCATCAGTTTCATCCATCCACAGGACTGATACTTCAGTTCTATGCGTCATAATATCTTCAGCATCTTTATCGTTAAACTCAAATATGTTCTGGATCATGTCCTTTTCATTATGACTGATAGCACCTTTTTCACTGCCGGCATCAACCATCCTACGAATTTCTTCTTCGGTAATTACTTCATCATCTGCATAGGGGTCAATTCCTAAACGATG
>JAQVWB010000140.1 GCA_028698695.1 Syntrophomonadaceae bacterium
ATGCAGTAAAAGTGCCTTCCAGTTTCTGGACCAGGAAGTAAACCGGATTATAACGCTGTTAGTTCCCGACCAGTTTTATGCCGTCAGTCAGTTTTATAATGATTATAGTGCGGTCGAAGATCGAGAAATAATCGAGATGTTTAACCGCAACCAGACAATTAATTAATACCAACGCTGGCCTGTGTCCCCACCTGGCGTTCAAACCGAATTAAAGCCAAATACAGACTGCGGGCAATAATGTCTGCCATACTATACACTACATGCAAGCGCGTGTTTTGTAATACCTGCTGTTCCAAAAATCCACCTACATTAACTACCCCGGAGATATAAAAATCACCTACCTCGGGCAAATCTTTATTTAGAGCGCTACCGGGCTTTAATTTCCCCGGCTTAACATTAATGTAGCCCACGCGACTGGCATTACCCAGGCAAGCATCTATAGCTACTATTAAGGCATTATTATGGCGCCCATTTATATCCTGTAATATATCAAGAAGATTAACCGCATGAGTTGGTCTCTCCAGGCACCCATACACCAATGCACCACTATGCAATCCCTTCAAACGGGTTCCTGCCAAAGGCCCCAGACAATCACCAGTTGCCCGGTCCGTACCTATAGGCATAAAAACCAGTGGTCGACTATAATCCTGATTCATTTCCAGCAGCAATCGGTATATCTGAGTAGATATAAACGAAATAGAGTTACTATCTTCATAATGAATGGAATTATCAGCAACATTTCTGTAACCGGGAATTTGCACTACAACTCCTCCTACCAGGTATTTCTATAATTCTTAACAAATGGCATACAAATTATGCGGTATTTCCGTCGGTGCCGGAATATTTATCAATATAACGGTAAGAGGAGACGAGCAAATGTTACCTGGTAAGGCAAGATTTATGCTGGTAAGCGGATATCTGGGTGCTGTAATCGGCGCCGGTTTTGCTTCCGGGCAGGAAATAGTTCAGTTCTTTGTAGTATATGGGGGGTTTGGTTTAAAAGGTTGTATATTAGCCGGTGCTCTATTTGCTATATTGGGAGGGGTGCTGCTATCAGGGGCCCATCGGCACAAAAAATCAAACTATCAGAATCTGCTGCAAACTTGGTTAGGAGTGAGAGCCGGCGCCATTTTTGATATATTATTGGCATTATTTCTGTTTTTGGGAATAAGCACTATGTTATCAGCCAGTGGAGCAGTATTTTATGAGCACCTTTATTTACCGAAAGGCTTAGGGGTGTTTATAAGCTACAGTGTTGTAATGCTACTATTATTTATCGGCAAAAAGGGATTAATAGCATCCTATAATATACTGGTGCCAATAAAAATTGTTTTATTACTAATAATATCGAGCTATTTATGCTGGGGCATGCCTCATAAGGAAGTCGTCAGCTTTACAGCCTTTGGAGTTCCTGCAGGCCAAGCCAGATGGGCGTTGTCAGCGATACTGTATGTGGCATATAACTTTACGCTGGCTATGGTAGTATTAACAGAATATCAAACCGTTACCAGTCGTCGGGATGGCGTTATCGGAGCCATGTGGGGCGGTTTGATTCTGGGCGTTTTGGTAATATTGAACTATATGGCACTCACTCGTTTTATGCCTACAGTTATTCATTATCAAGTTCCGATGTTATATATATCGGGACAAATTTCACCGTTAGCAAAAAATATATATACGCTGGTTTTATGGATAGGAATAATAACTACTGCCATAGCTAACGCCTATGGCATTACTCAGCGGGTCGCCCATTTTATGAAGATACGATTTCAGTTAGGTCTGGTTGTGTGCATGACTTTAGCCTTGCCGCTTTCCATGCTGAGTTTTTCTCAATTGGTCGGAACCATATATCCATTGTTTGGTCTGCTGGGTATTATACTAATGTTATCTTTGCTGTTGAAAGAGGGAAAAGACATTGTTGGGGAGATATATTATAATATAGAACAGTTATACCGTACCCGAAGGAGGTAAGCAGGTGAGTAGTTTAAGAAACATCCCTTCTATAGATGAACTGCTTTTACAGGACGAAATCCGTAGTCTGGGTAAGGAATTTAACCATGAGTTTATAGCCAATCTGCTGCGTCGGGCAGTAGGAATAGTGCGGGAGGAATTACGTAAATCACAGGCGGTACTTGAAAAAGCAGCTATTAATCATCGGATACTGGCTGTTTTTAATGCGGAAATTCATAAATCTGCCCGGGGGACCCTTCAAACGGTAATTAATGCGACCGGCGTAGTATTGCATACTAACCTGGGTCGGGCAGTACTGTCTAACCGGGCTATTGAATATATGGTTGAAATGGCGGGTCATTACAATAACCTGGAAATGGACTTGCCAACCGGGGAACGCGGTTCCCGTTATGTGCATGTGGAACAACTATTAAAAGAGATTACTGGTGCAGAAGCGGCTCTGGTGGTAAATAATAATGCTGCTGCAGTAATGCTGGGGCTAAATACCCTGGCGGCCGGCAAAGAGGCGATTGTATCACGGGGGCAACTGGTGGAAATTGGAGGAGCCTTCAGGATTCCTGAAGTAATGAAACTTAGCGGGGCCATTTTAAAAGAAGTAGGCACAACCAATAAAACCTACAACCGGGACTATGAACAGGCTATTAATGAAAATACCGCCCTGCTGTTTGCCGCCCATACTTCCAATTATAAAATAGAAGGCTTCACTGCAGAGGTAGCCTTGCAAGAACTGGTCGAGTTGGGTAACAAGTACGCCTTACCGGTTATGCAGGATTTAGGCAGTGGAATTTTATACCCTATGCAGCAATGGGGATTAAGAGAAGAACCTACCGTACAGGAGTGTGTAAAAAGCGGAGCGGATATAATAACCTTTAGCGGGGACAAGCTGCTGGGAGGTCCGCAGGCAGGTATAATTCTGGGAAAAAAACCATTGATAGAAGCTATGAAGGAAAATCAGCTGACCCGGGCATTACGCGTGGACAAACTGACCATTGCTGCTCTGGAAGGCACGCTATTGGAATACCTGAGCGGCAACCCGGCGGTCAACATTCCAGTGTTAAGGATGTTATGCCAGTCCCCACAAGAATTACTGTATCAGGCACAACAGTTATATAAGCAGGCTAATGACCAATTATTAGACCATACCAACATCGAAACTATTGAAATCGTGGAAGTGGAGGATATGGTAGGCGGAGGGGCTTATCCCACTTATCGTATTCCTGGCTGGGGAGTAGCAATTAAGTTTCAGGGAATAACTCTGGATCAAATAGCAGGACAGTTGCGGTTAACGCAACCAGCTCTGCTTACCCGCCGGCAGGATGATAAAATGCTGATCAGCGTCAGAACCCTTCAGGTTGGTGAAGACGAACAAATTATGGGTTTAATTCAGTCGGTGCTTCAAAACTAGGAAAGGGGCAAAAGGTTGAAAAGACTTATTATCGGTACGGCAGGGCATATTGACCACGGTAAGACTACCCTCGTAAAAGCACTTACCGGCATAGAAACTGACCGCTTAAAAGAGGAAAAACAACGTGGTATTTCTATTGAGCTGGGATTTGCTCCATTTGTTCTTCCCAATGGACAAAAAGCTGCTATTGTTGATATGCCGGGTCATGAACGCTTTATTCGCCATATGCTGGCGGGGGCCTTTGGTATAGATATAGTTATTTTAACCATAGCAGCTGATGAAGGGATAATGCCACAGACGCGTGAACATATGGATATTATAGAACTGTTGGGGGTTAAAAAAGGGGTAGTAGCTCTGACTAAAAAAGATTTGGTTGATGAGGAATGGCTTATGCTGGTCGAAGATGAAGTACAGCAATACTTAAAAGGCAGCCTGTTAAATGATGCTCCCATTATTCCGCTGTCAGCAGCAACAGGCGAAGGACTTCCTCAACTACTGGAAGTGCTGGAAAAACTGGCCGGGGAGGTACAGGAAAAACCGGCCTTTGGACATGCACGTCTGCCGATTGACCGGGTATTTACCATTTCCGGTTTTGGTACGGTAGTAACCGGAACCTTGTGGTCAGGACAAATAAATGTAGGCGAAACCCTGGAGTTAATGCCGGAGCAAAAACAGGTTAAAGTCCGGAATCTGCAGGTTCATGGCGATAAAGTAAATACGGCTTATGCGGGTCAGCGTGTAGCAGTTAATTTACAGGGGGTTGATGTTGCGGAAATAAATCGGGGGAACCTATTAGCCACCAGCGGGTTTCTGCAACCTTCTTACCGGGTTGACTGCCGTTTACGGTTATTAAAATCCTCAGTTCGGCAAATAAAGAACTGGAGTCGTATCCGTTTTCACCTGGGAACTGAAGAAGCCATGGGTCGGGTGGCGTTGCTGGACAGGGATGAACTGCTTCCCGGAGAAGAAACTTACGCGCAAATAGTGCTGGAAAAGCCCATTGTATGTTATAAAGGGGATCCTTTTGTAATTCGCTATTACTCTCCGGTAACAACTATCGGCGGTGGTACGATAATTGATGCTAATGCACCCAGACAAAAACGTTTTCGTGAAGATATACTGGAACAATTAGCCACAAAAGAAGAAGGCAGTTTATACGATATAATATTGCAGGAAATTGAAGCCCGTCCCCAGCAGGTTGTTAATCTGAACGGATTAGTCAAAGCGACCGGAGCAACCGGGGAACAGGTTGGCAACGAATTGGACCAACTGTTGGAAGATGAAAAAATTCAGAAACTACAAACCGGAGAATATATAAGTGCCAATGGATTAAATGCTATTTATCAAAATCTGGAGGATACTCTAAAAACCTATCATGAACGGTATCCATTGCGAAGTGGCTACTCAAAAGAAGATTTGCGCAGTCGGTTATTTCCTCATATGAATGGAAAAGTTTTCAATGCCGTATTAGGGATTCTGGAAAATAAAGGGCAGTTAGTAAATCGTAATAATTTGGTAGCACTGGCTACGCATGAAACCTCTCCCGGGGAAAAAGAACAGCAAATAATTGCCCGGATTATGGAAGAGATAACCGGGAACTTATTCACTCCTCCGGGCGTAGAAGAAATACGTGACCGTACAGGGGCAGACGAAACCCTGTTTACAGAAATACTTTCCTATCTTTTAACTACCGGCAAAATAGTAAAATTAAGCGGTGATATTTATTTTGCAGCCCAGGCAATTGAAAACGGAAAATCTTTACTGGCAGAATATTTCAGCCGCGAAAAAGAATTAAGTCTGGCAACGGCCAGAGATTTGTTTAATACATCTCGTAAATATGCGGTGCCTTTGATAGAATATTACGATAAAACTCGTTTTACTCGTCGGGTTGGAGATATAAGAATTAAGACCGATTAGCAGGTAATAAGCCTTCGAGGAAAGAATAGAAGGACAAGTCTTTAGACAAATTAAATCTGCCTTTGACAAAAACTGACAACCAAAATTGTTTAATGTCGGGGGTGCTCAAA
>JAQVWB010000141.1 GCA_028698695.1 Syntrophomonadaceae bacterium
GAATAAAGGTCTGGGTACCATGCTAATGCAGGAAATTGAAAAAATTGCCCGCAGTAAAAAGGCCCTGCGTATTTTATTGGAAGTACGGCCCAGTAACACATCGGCGCTGGTCATGTATGAAAAGCTGGGTTATGTACAAACCGGAATCAGAGAGGCATATTATTCAGATAATGGCGAAGATGCTTTAATTATGACCAAATATTTATTCTAGAATGGAAATCAAAAAGGGGTTAACATGCGAGATGTAACTATTTTAGGAATTGAATCTTCCTGTGATGAAACTGCTGCGGCCATAGTTCGTAATGGTGAACAGGTTTTATCCAACATTATTTACTCACAGATTGATATTCATCGTCAGTTTGGAGGAGTAGTGCCGGAGGTAGCTTCCCGCAAGCATGTGGAAACGATTGCTCTGGTAGTTGATCAGGCTTTTAAAGAAGCTGCCCTCGGTTATCAGGATATCGATGCGGTGGCAGTTACCAATCGTCCTGGTTTAATCGGAGCCTTGCTGGTGGGTTTGTCTTTTGCCAAGGCTTTTGCTTATGCACTGGGTAAGCCGTTGATTGCTGTCAATCATTTACAGGGACATATATACTCAAATTTTTTGGAACATCCGGGAATTCAATTTCCGGCTGTCTGCCTGGTAGTCTCAGGGGGGCATACCAGTCTGCTCCTAATGATTTCACCGGGAGATTATGAGGAGATTGGCAGTACCCGTGATGATGCTGCCGGAGAAGCCTTTGATAAAGTAGCCCGGTTTTTGGGTTTAGGTTATCCAGGTGGCCCGGCTGTACAAAAAGCTGCTGAAAAAGGAAGGGGCGGTCTGGTTAAACTGCCCCGGGTTTATTTGGATCGTAATGATTTCGAGTTTAGTTTCAGCGGTTTAAAAACTGCGGCTATGAATCAATGGCGCAAGATTGAACCAGGTCAAACCGTAACAGTTTATGATATGGCAGCGGAATTTCAGGCAGCTCTGGTAGAAGTGCTGGTTGAAAAAACTATAGGTGCAGCCAATCAATATTCAGCCAAAAGTATTCTAATTGCTGGGGGAGTTGCAGCTAATCAGGAATTACGAAATTTGATGAAAAAGTGCGGAAAAGATATTGGGGTTGCAGTTTATTATCCTTCGCTGCAATTTTGTACAGATAATGCGGCTATGATAGCTGGGAATGCCTATTATAGCTATGAAAAGGGTGATTTTGCTCTCCTGGACATTAATGCCCACGCCAGTCTATCGTCCTGGTGAAAAGTATCTGTGGATAATGTGGATAAGTCTGTTGATAATTAGTATTTCTATATTTGCTGACCTTTGATTATATTTTTGGGGTCCTATTCTAACCAGGGAGTCCGGAAACACTGTATTCCAAGTTTGTGGATAACCGCTAATAAAGGAGTGATAAGGTGTATCCCGTATTGATAAAAATTGGAAAGTTTCAAATAAACTCTTGGGGATTCATGATGTTAATTGCCATTTTATTGTCAATTTGGGGAATCTCACGATTATTTAAAAAGCAAGGCTATAATGCTGATATAGTAATGGAATTAGTAGTCTTATCATCTCTGGCAGGTGTAATCGGGGCCCGATTGGCTTACCTGATTGTTTATGAGTGGCAGGATTTGCTGTCGAATCCTCTGGCTACTCTAATACCTTCCGGTGGCATACAGGGAATGATATGGTATGGCGGGTTTTTAGGTGGCTTTATAGTTTTTTTCTTATATATACGCAAATATAAACTGGAGTTTTGGAAAATAAGTGATATATTTGCACCTTTTCTGGCCTTGAGTTATGCCATAGTTCGTATCGGCTGTTTTCTGGCGGGTTGTTGTTATGGCCGGGAGACTAATTCAGCCTGCGGGGTAGTGTTCCCTCATGTGGACGCTTTAACCCGGCACCCTACGCAATTATATAGCTCACTGCTTAATTTCCTGCTGTTTTTGTTCCTGATCTGGTTCTATCCGCGACGCAGGTTTGATGGACAAATATTTTTGTTATATCTTATGGGTTATTCCATCTATCGTTTTATTATAGAATTTTTCCGCGAAAATATTATATTTTATGGTCCTTTATCAATGGGACAGGTATACACGCTGGGTTTATTATTAATAGCAGCAGTTATTTATTGGTGGCGATATAATCAAAATAATAAATCATTATTGTAATAGCAGGAAGGTCAAATATTATGACGGATAATAATTTAAAACGGCAGGAAATGCGCCGCAAAATGACCGCAATACGCAATCAGCTTACTTTAGCAGAGGTAACCCAATATAGTCAGCAGATTGCTGACCGGGTAAGTCAGCTTCAACCCCTGCAAAAAGCACAGGTCATAATGGGATTTTCCGCTTTTAAGAATGAAGTCAGGCTTATGCAGCTCTTGGAAAGATGGAGAGAGCAAGGACGCACTATTCTTCTTCCCCGGGTTGAAAAAGCAGGTAATATGATAGCAGTTGAATTTACTGGCTGGGAAAATACCTCCAGCGGCCCATTTGGAATTCGGGAACCGTTGGGAGAACCTTTTGATACCAGTAAAATTGAGGTGGTATTAACTCCGGGATTGGTCTTTGATTATAAAGGCTATCGTCTCGGTTATGGTAAAGGATATTATGACCGCTTTCTACCGCAAGTCAATCCGCAGGCATTTTTATGCGGGGTTTGTTATGAGTTTCAGATAACAGAAAATATTTTTCCTACAGAGTCAGATTGGCCGGTTCACTGGATTGTAACCGAGCGTTCAGAAATAGTTATAAATTGGGACTATTTTTAAATAGAACCTGATGAAATTTTAATTGCAGGGATTTATTCCGAGATTTTACAATATGACTTTACCTGCCACAGAAATTCCGAAGCCCTATGGGCAGAGCATCATTGTCCCCGAAAGGGGGACTCTGGCTGACCGGACCTGACTTTATTATTTTAAGTTTGCCGGGGGTTATGGTTAAGATATCACCCTCCGGGTACTCCATTTGTTCCGCTTTCGCTTCACTATCTTAACTATAACCCCCTCACCCAAGGCAACTGGAAAGGAAGCAATAATTATAAGTTCCTGATAGACTTCAGCAGCATTTTTCAGGATTATTAAACATTTATCCGTTAATTGTCTCGGTTCATGTCCAGTGAACCCTGCAAATGAATCAGCAGGGTACATCAGCTTTGCATTTATTAACCCAACTATAATATAATATTACAGATATCATATATACTAATAAACATTCTCATATGCTTAATTCTGGAATACATTATCCAGAAACGGGGGAACCATATTTATGGGGTGAATCCAGGATATCCTGGTAGGGCTCCCTAGCCCAAATCCGTCAGCTAACCTCGTAGGCAATTCCCAAGGGGGAGAATGGCAATAAGTCAGTTCATATAAACCCTTATTTTGCTTATATAAGAATTTTTGTGTTCAGCGTTGCGGAACCCCGGAAGTGTTTTTGCAGCGCTTATTTTTATTGAAAATGAATTGCAGTATTAGTGAAGGGAGGTAATTATATTCAGCAAATTAGTCATAAATAATCTGACCAAGATTTATGGTAATAATCCTGATAAGGCAATGGAATTGATACAAAAGGGCGTAGATAACCATCAAATCAGAAAGAAAACCAAACAGGTAGTGGGGGTCAGGGAAGTATCTTTTGCAGTAGAAGAAGGTGAGAGCTTCGTTATTATGGGTTTGTCCGGAAGTGGCAAATCAACTTTGATCCGTTGCATTAATCATTTAATCAGGCCAACCAGCGGAGAAATAATTATTGATGGTGAAGATATTACTAAAATGTCTACTCATCGCTTAATGCAGGTTAGGAGATCCAAGATGAGCATGGTTTTTCAAAAATTTGCTCTGATTCCTAACCGTACTATTCTGGAGAATGTTGCCTATGGACTGGAGGTACAGGATGTACCTAAAAACCAGCGATATCAAACAGCCCGCCGGGTAATTGAAATGGTAGGTTTGCAAGAGTGGGAAAATTACTATCCTCATAATCTAAGTGGTGGCATGCAGCAAAGAGTTGGTATTGCCAGAGCTTTGGCTACCGACCCGGATATTTTATTAATGGACGAGCCTTTCAGTGCTCTGGACCCTCTGATCAGACAGGAAATGCAGGATGAGTTGCTGGCCTTACAGGAGAAGCTGCACAAGACTATTATCTTTATTACGCATGATCTGGATGAAGCCCTTAAAATAGGTGACCGGATTGCTTTAATGAAGGATGGGGTTATCGTGCAAATGGGACAACCGGAAGATATCCTTTTATCTCCTGCTTCAGAGTATGTGGAGCGCTTTGTGGAAAATATCAATCGTTCCCGGGCTTTAACTGCATCGGCAGTAATGGTTAAACCCAGAACAGTGATCTATCCGAAGGATGGACCCATGACTGCTCTAAGAGTTATGGAAAGGTTTGGGATATCTTCATTATTCGTAGTTGACAGAGCAGGTCGTCTGCAAGGCTATATTACTGCAGATGATGCTTTTGCCGCAGCTGAAAAGGGATTAAAACAGCTGGATAGTTTTATACAAAAGGATATGCCAGTAACCGGACCCGATGTAATCTTGTCGGAGTTATTGGAAGTTATGGCTCATACCAAAGTTCCGATAGCAGTTGTAACTGATGATAACCTTCTAAAAGGTGTTCTGGTAAGAGGCTCAGTTATTGCTGGTATGGCAGGAATGAAGGGGGAAAGTTATGAATAGCACATGGATGATTTTTGGACTGGATATTCCCCGTATTCCCTTGGCAATATGGACTGATAATGCTATTGAGTATTTGCAGACCAATTATCGGGATACCACACAGGCAATATCAGATGTTTTGGAAATTATGATTAAAGGTTTTCAGGATATTCTGATTATTACTCCACCGTCGCTTTTGATTATCATAATTACCCTGCTAGCCTGGCGGATAGCCAATAAAAAGATTGCCATATTTAGCGCAATAGGGCTGCTATTTATAGAAAATATTGGGTTGTGGCATGTTACCATGCAGACACTGGCTATGGTATTAGCCGCCGTGATAATGTGTGTGCTCATCGGAGTACCAATCGGCATTCTGTCGGCCAAAAATGAAGTTGCGCATAGAATAATTGCACCTATACTGGACTTTATGCAGACCCTTCCTGCTTTCGTATACCTGTTGCCGGCGATACCGTTTTTTGGACTCGGAGTAGTACCGGCAGTTATAACTACCTTAATATTTGCCATGCCGCCTATTATCAGATTACGCCCATTTTTGCTCAGCCAGGGTCCATACCTTACCAGTTTTCTTATTAGTTAACTTAACATGTCTGATGCACCAGAAACCGATACATCCGGCAGTAGAAGAATAAACCTTGGCCAAATGAAACCA
>JAQVWB010000142.1 GCA_028698695.1 Syntrophomonadaceae bacterium
ATTTGGGGGCGCAGCCGGACTGTTAAACGGTGGTCTTTCCACGACCACCAGCCGAATGAATATTATAATCCCCACTAAGCATATTATTCACGGAGCCGAATTAGTGTCAAAAGGTGATTTGACTCATCAAATTGACTCCCGCGTTAAAATTGGCAAGCTAAACGAAATCCGTGATTTGTTTAATGAAATGATAGAATCTTTACGGACGATGGTTAACGAAACCATGCAATCTACGCAGGTAATGCAGGAATCAACCCGGCGTGCTTTGCTTATTGCAGAAGAAACCCGGGAAACTGGTACCAATATCAGCAGTACTGTTGGTGAGATTGCTCTGGCGGCCAATCGGCAGGCTATGGACATTAATGACTCACTTAACAATGTTACTACTTTGGTCAGCTTCATTCAGGAAATAGACCGAAACTCCAAACAGGTGGCCGAATTAGGAGCCAAAATGGAAACTGATGTAGGGGAAGGTTTCAGGGCTGCCAAACAGCAGCGAACCAGAGCGGAAGAACATGTAGAGCTTTTGGTCACCATGCAGCAAACTATTAACAACCTGGAAAAAGAATCAGCGGTAATAGGAAATGTAGTAAAAGCTATTACGGATATTGCTGAGCAGACTAACTTATTAGCCTTGAATGCTGCCATCGAAGCTGCCAGAGCCGGTGAAGAAGGTCGGGGATTTGCGGTAGTAGCTGAGGAAGTCCGTAAACTGGCAGAAGGTACATCGGAGGCAGCCCTTCGGACTTACGATTTAATCAATAATATTCAGAACGGAACCCGTGAGGTAGTTGTACGTATGGAACCCCTCCGCGAAACTATCGAACAACAAATCCAAATAGTATACGACAGCGAACAAATACTGCAAAAAATGAACGCTGATGTAAGTTCTATCAGCGAAGAAACCCGTGAAATTGCCAGAGTATCTCAGACCATTAATAACTCCATGGATGGAATATATAAAAGTCTGGAGAAGATTGCCGGCAGCAGTATGGAAACTGCCGCTGCCAGTCAGCAGGTACTGGCTTCTA
Organism: Syntrophomonadaceae bacterium; assembly: GCA_028698695.1. Classification (GTDB taxonomy): domain Bacteria; phylum Bacillota; class Syntrophomonadia; order Syntrophomonadales; family Syntrophomonadaceae; genus JAAYBS01. The sequence continues at coordinate 1,032 of JAQVWB010000142.1, forward strand.
TTGATGAACAGGAATCTTCAATCAATCGCGTTAATATGGACATCGAGGAATTCAGCCGTCAGTCAGTAAAACTTAGTGAACAGGTGCAAAGATTTAAACTGCAATAAAAGCTTTGCCAAAGAAATCCATACAAAAACATAAGTAAATGAAAACGACATCATCATATTAATTGATGATGTCGTTTTCTCTGTGGGGGGACCGGAGACAATGCGTGAGAAACTTATCAAATCGTACAGAGAAACCAGACTCTAATGTTATTGTAATCACAATCACAAACGGATGTCAATAGTATCCAATCAGCCAAATAATTTAAGCAGCAGCTTAAGCTGATAACTTAGTATTTTGGGGAATTCGGGCTATATTAAAAATAAAGAGCAGGACATGAAGGGAATAGTCTTTCCCAGTATCAGGTTTAGATTCGGCCAGGTGAGGTAACAATTATAGCAAGTAAAAAGGCGGTTAGGGTAATTTCAAAAGCAGATAAAATACGTTCAAAAGTGTAGGGGGGCTGAATTTGAAACGAAAACCACTGGCAGGCATCATAATTATTGCGGTAATATTATTATTCACCGGTTATTTCCTGGAATATTATCAACAACCACTAAATAAAAGTGTTCTGCGCTTGCATGTAATAGCCAACAGTGACAATACTGATGATCAACTATTAAAGCTGGCCGTAAAGGATGATATAGTTGCCTTGATGAAACAGGAATTTCAGGCAACCAGTGATGTAAATATGGCCAAAAGCCAGGCGGTCGAATTGATACCAACTATCGAAAAAACTGCCCGTGAGGAGATAAGAAGTCAGGGATACGATTATCCGGTAAAAGTTTCAGTTGGCGAATATGCATTTCCTACTAAATCATACGGCAACTTTGTTTTACCCCAGGGTGATTATCAGGCCGTAAAAGTAATAATAGGTGAGGGAGAAGGGCGTAACTGGTGGTGTGTACTATTCCCGCCACTATGTCTGGTATCCTCATCTGACCAGGGCCTATGCCTGGATAACCCCCAGGAAGCCCAGGTCACGCTAAAATGCCTGGAACTCCTCCCCAAAGGCGCCCGCGTAAAACTGCGGGGTGAGCTTGAGAAGTGATTATAATAGACGCGGATTTTCGCAGTTATTAATAGACACAGATTACACAGATATTAAACTGATTTTCACAGATTTATATTTTAATTAATTAGAATTAGGTTATTTATGATGATTTTAATTCTCTTTTAAGAAAAATTAAATATATTTTAAGAACCTGATTAACCTGACTTTAACTGACTGAACCTGACTAATTAATAAAAAAATTATATTACCGTCAGGTTAAGTCAGAATCAGTCAGGTATAGTCAGATTAAAAAATAATTAACTAAACCTTCTCAAAAACAGAATCATTCTTACCATAAATAACCTTCTGCAAATATAATTATAATTATATAAAAATCTGCGCCCGAAGGGTCTGTGTAATCCGCGTCTATAAAAATCCCCCTGAAACGGCTTGTGCCGTTTCCTTTTTATTTGCAGAGGGATATAATGGAGAAAAAAATTGAGGTGTTTTACCTTTGCCAGACAGCATAATAATCCCGGCACCGGCCAAAGTGAATCTAACCCTTGATATTAAGGGCAAACGACCGGATGGATATCATGAACTGGAAACCGTTATGCACCAGATTAATCTGGTTGATATAATAACCATTGAAAAACAGGAAGCCGGCATAGAAGTTGTAACCAGCAGTGATCTGGTTATTGATGATGAGACTAATCTTGCTTATCGGGCAGCAGCTTTAATACTGGAAAAAAGTCATTGTCGGGCAGGAGTTAAGATTATTATCCAGAAAAATATTCCAGTAGGGGCCGGACTTGCCGGCGGGAGCACTGATGCTGCTGCGGTACTGAAAGGTATCCGCCAGCTGTTTGATCTGCGGCTTGATGACCGGGCACTGCATGAAATGGGACTGGCTCTGGGTTCGGATGTTCCTTTCTGTCTACGGGGAGGTACGGCACTGGCTACCGGCAGGGGTGAAGTGCTGGGCAGGCTTCCTGATAACCTGCATCTGAACATGGTAATAGTAAAACCGCCTTATCAGGTATCTACGGCTGAAGTTTACAAAGCATTTCGTCCTGAACAGGTTAAACGGTTTCCGGATACAGATGCTTTTATTGAATCATGGTATAACTGTGATATGATAGGGATATGTGATTACATGGAAAATGTTCTGGAATCAGTTACAGAAGAACAATATGCTGAAATTAAAACTTTAAAAAATCAACTGGTTCAGTTAGGAGCACTGAAGGCTGTAATGTCAGGCAGCGGGCCAAGTGTATTGGCAATATTTGACCAACTTGACTCGGCTGTCCGGGCTTTTGAAATAATGAAAAAAACCTGCCAGGAGACTTATATAGTCTCTTCTTACCTTAAAGAGGAGGTGCTGTAATGGAAACCAAAAGGTTGCAACCGGTAGATTTGGATTCTTATAAACCATTACGGGAATTAGTTCTGGAAGCGATTCGTGAAGCAATAATCAGTGGGGCATTAAAGCCGCGGGAACGACTCATGGAAATTCAATTGGCTGAGGAGCTGGGAGTATCAAGGACCCCGGTTCGCGAAGCATTACGAAAACTTGAATTGGAAGGTTTTATTGTAATGGTACCTAGAAAAGGTGCTTATGTAGCCGACTTAACCTTTAAAGATATTGCTGATGTATTCGAAATCAGGGCTGCTCTGGAGGGATTGGCGGCCGGTATGGCAGCAGAACGTATTACCGAGGAAGAACTGGAGGAAATGGAGCGCTTGCTGGCAATAAAGGCTGAAGCTATCGCCCATAATGATATGGAGAAATTAATTGAGGTGGATACCAAATTTCACGAAGCCATTTATCAGGCTAGTCGCAATGAACGACTTACTGCTATAATTAATAACCTGAGAGAACAGATTCAGCGCTATCGGACTACCACCCTGTCTTTTCCGGGCAGAAGCAAACAATCATTGGATGAACACCGGCTTTTAGTTGAAGCCATCCAATCACGCAACAGTCAATTAGCCCGGCAGGTAGCCCAGGAACATATTGAGAATGCAGAGAACAGTATGATTGAGGCACTTAAAAAGGACGGGCCGTCCCTGTCCAGGTAGTGGAGGAAAGAAAATGAAGTATGACGCAGTCATATTAGCTGGTGGAGAAAACAACAGTGATCTTAGAAAAATCGCCCCTTACGACAACGAAGCGCTCATAATTATTGGCAACTATCCCATGATATATTACGTTTATAAATCATTACGCTCCTCCCCTTGGGTGGAAAACATTATAGTCAGCGGCCCCGCTGATTCATTACGCAGCATTTTACCCCGCGAAGAAAATTTACATTTTGTCAATGGGGGGGAAAATGCCATTGACAGTTTCAGTCAGGCAGTTGAGTTATTAAGTAAAATAGGTACAACCGAATCGCTGTTAGTAGCACCTACTGATATTCCACTTATTACGAGAGAGGCTATTGAGGATTTTATGCATCAGTGTGAGAAGTACGATGCCGACTTCTATTATCCGGTTACTTCCAAAAAGGTTAATGAAGAAAAGTATCCCGGGGTTAGCCGCACCTATGTACGTCTGCGGGAAGGGGTATTTACCGGCGGTAACCTGTTTATTATGCGCAAAGCGATGATTGACAGAGGTTTGGACTTTGCGAAACAGATGGTGGAAAACCGGAAAAATCCACTTAGAATGGCTCGAATCCTGGGGGCTGGTCTGGCCTGGAAATTTATTTGGGGCCGGTTGGCCATTCCGGTTATTGAAAAGCGGTTTTTTGATATGACCGGCATTCGGGGCAAGGCTGTCATTTCCGATTATGCTGAAGTGGGAGTGGATGTGGACAAGCCCAGTGATTTGGAACTGGCTCAGAAGTATTTGGAGGGAGTATCTTTCTAATTCCGGGTTATAAAAAGAAGCGCTTTCGCTTCTTTTTTTCAAAAAGTTTGTGAAAAGTTGTTCACATACAGGTTATAATACGGATATTATATCTTTTGAATTTCCCTATGAACTAATTGCGGATAATATTAATATGTTAGATATAATAAAACTGTAAAAAATTATACGGAAAAGAGAAGTGGTAAAAAGAATGGCTAAATATTCTGCCGTTATTCTGGCAGCCGGTAAAGGGGTCAGGATGAAATCAGACCTGCCTAAAATACTGCACCGGGCGGGCGGATATCCGTTAGCTGCTCATGTAGTCCGTGCTGTAAAAGAAGCTGGTATCGAAGATATTGTAATGGTAGTGGGCCATGGACGGGAGCAGGTTGAAGAATATTTCTCCG
>JAQVWB010000143.1 GCA_028698695.1 Syntrophomonadaceae bacterium
TAGTTAACTGTTATCCCTATGGCTGTAGAATAGTTAAAAAATAGCTCGGTGCCAATACGTTTCATTGCGTTTTGTGCCTTGAGCGAAGCGAAAGGAATGGAAATAATTATGAATAAAAACATATCTTTAATTTTGCAATTACTGCATGAGCTGGCCTGTTACTTTGGAAATAGGGGTTTTGAGGGTGAATGCTGCGAGGATCTTAGCTTAACCGAATTTTTAGCGTTGGAGATGGCTTATGCCAATAATTGTATTTCTATTCAAGATATTGGGCAAGCACTGGGCATGACTAAAAGCGGGGCCAGCAGAATTATTGACCGCCTCGAAAACAAAGGATACGTTACACGGGCACGGTCGCCTCAGGATGGCAGAATCTGTTGCGTTCCAGTCACTGTCAAAGGGACTGAATTGTTAAATAGAATGGGGGAAAAGAATACTGCCGATCTGGAGGAAATCCTAAAAGATTTGGATGCCCAAACGGTTGATCAGATAGAGAGCACTCTGCAGCTACTGGTTAAAGCAGTTCATGAAAGTAAAATATACTGTTCACCGAGTACAGATTAATTATTAGAGGGAGTGGCCTAATGAACACTTTGGTCGCAACTATTAAATATTTCTTGATTATTACCGTTGAGCTAACCGTATTGTTTCTAGCGATTAGTACTTTGGTGGCTCTGATACTTATGTATATACCTCAGGATAAAATGAAAATGTGGATGTCAGGGAAAGGGATATGGGGTAATGCAATTGGTGCTTTTGTTGGAGCTTTAACGCCGTTTTGTGCCTGTTCTACCATTCCCTTGGCTTTAGGCTTCTTAGAAGCCAGAGTGCCTTTTGGGGCTATTATGTCTTTTGTTATTGCCTCACCGCTGCTAAATCCCATAATTTTGGCTATGTTAGTAGCATTAATGGGTTGGCAGATTAGCCTCACCTATTTTCTTATAGTGTTTACCGGAGCTGTTTTATTTGGAGTGGTTCTGGAGAATGTTGGTGGTGCCAAACTTGTTAAGCGTGTTCGTCTGGTAAGAGAAGGAGAGGACGAAAGTCAGGCAGTCCCAGAGGCATTTGCAGATAAATTGAAACTGTCATTTTTTAAAGCCTTGGGTGATTTTACTGCCATACTGATATATCTCCTGATCGGAGTCGGTATTGGAGCAATTATTTACGGATACATTCCTCAAGATTTCGTATTAAGGTTTGCCGGACCGGATAACCCTTTGGCCATACCTATTGCTGCCATCATCGGAATTCCCCTTTATATTCGAGCCGAAACTGCTATTCCCATTGGTTTGGCCTTGCTGCAAAAGGGAATGAACATCGGTGCGGTAATCGCTTTAATTATTGGTGGTGCCGGTATGGCAATTCCGGAAATGAGTATGCTGGCTGGGATTTTTAAACCAAAATTGGTGGGGGCTATCGTTGGTGTAATATTTGTTACAGCAGTTTTGGGAGGATATATTTTCAGTATAGTATTTTAGAGTTATTTGTATTGTCAGGATCTCTCGTATTTAACGAACATAAGAAAGGGGAAGGTCAATGAAAAAGGAAAATGGGAAAAAAGGAATACTGGAACGTCTAATTGGGGGGAAGAAAGCAACCAAAAATTCATGCTGCGGTGGATTTCGTATCGAAGAAATCCCAATGGAACCAGTGTCGAGCAATGATGCCAAAACTCCACCCAAGGGGAAGAATTCTTGCTGCTAACGGGTGGGTCTCGCCAAGGGTATGCCCGGAGCTGTGACTGAGGGCAATTCAAATGGTTACCAGCCGGCAAGGGCAAGTGATGTAAATCAGTGGTTTAATTGGTGATTGAACAGGCACTTAAATCAATTAAATAATCACAATAGCGCTAATTATTCAGTGAATTAATTATCATAAAGGAGAGAGGTTTAGTATGAATAATTCGGTGGCAGGGAAATTATCATTTTTGGATCGCTTCTTAACCTTGTGGATATTCTTGGCTATGTTCATAGGGCTTGGGTTGGGACTGGCCATCCCGGGCTTTGCAGAATTTTTAAACAGCCTGTCTATTGGAACAACCTCCATTCCTATCGCTATTGGTTTGATTGTTATGATGTATCCTCCGCTGGCGCGGGTAAAATATGAAGAATTAGGGAAAGTATTTAGAAACCGCAGAGTTCTGGGTTTATCTTTGCTGCAAAACTGGATTATCGGGCCAATATTAATGTTCATCCTGGCCATTGTTTTTCTGAGAGCTTATCCGGAATACATGGTGGGTATAATATTGATCGGCCTGGCCCGGTGCATAGCTATGGTTATCGTATGGAATACTCTGGCCGATGGTGATAACGAATACGCAGCCGCACTGGTAGCATTTAATTCCATCTTCCAGGTAGTTTTCTATTCCATCTATGCTTATATTTTCATAACCGTGCTGCCGGAGTGGCTGGGGGTGAGTGGAATGGAAGTCGACATTTCTATGGGGGAGGTAGCTAAAAGCGTAGCCATATATCTGGGAATTCCTTTTGCCGCAGGTTTCCTGACCCGCTATTTCCTCCGCCCTGCCAAAGGAGCCGAGTGGTATGATGGTAAGTTTGTTCCCAAGTCCGGACCAATTGCCCTCTATGCCCTGTTATTTACCATTGTAATAATGTTCTCTCTAAAAGGTGAATATATCCTTACTTTGCCGTTGGATGTGGTGCGTATTGCCATTCCGCTACTTATATACTTTGTGGTAATGTTTAGTATCTCATTCTTTATATCAAAAAAAATGGGTATAAACTATGGCCAAACCACGTCTTTGGCGTTTACAGCCGCCAGTAATAACTTTGAATTGGCCATTGCGGTAGCAGTAGCGGTGTTCGGTATAAATTCTGGTCAAGCTTTTGCCGCGGTGGTTGGCCCGCTTATTGAAGTGCCGGTAATGATTGCACTGGTTAACGTAGCTTTGAGCTGGCGCAGGAAATATTTTAAAGGGCCTCAGAATCAAGCTGCCTAATTGGCATTAAATATCCAGAAAATGAACGGACTGCGGTACTGGATTCCAGCCAAAAAGTAACTGATTGGCTTAACCAGCCGGAGAAATATATTTCGGATAGTACGATTAGTGTTTTTTACAGTAACAATAACAATGATTCGGATATAAAACATTTAATTCCCCGATTGCAGGGGATGATCATTCAACCAAGAACACCTGTTGCCTATGTATGCCGGAATTTCACCTGTGAAAGACCAATTACCAACCTTTCAGACTTGCATAGTGCTCTGAAGCTTTAACCTGTGAGGCCTTACCAAAAAACTCATATGCCCGTCGGACATCTTCATGTTTGTATTGCTTATTCTTTACTAATAGGTATAAAATAATATGTAATTGCAAATAATAACTATTATCATATAGGAGGAATTACCATGGTTGCTTTTATGGAAAAATTGGCTGCCCGGGGATATAAGATTACTCCGCAAAGGCGCCTGATCCTGGAAGCGTTAAATGATGCTGACCGTCATCTTTCTGCGGATGAAGTTGCGGCACAGGTTAAAAAGGTTGAACCCGGTATTTCATTGGCAACTATATATCGTAACCTTAATATGCTGGTTGATATTCATCTGGTCAGCAGGTTGGATTTGCACGAAGGACCGGTTCGATACGAATTAAACCGTGGTCATAACCATCATCTGGTGTGTCTGGGTTGCGGTATGGCGGTAAAACTGGATGTGTGTCCCATGCAGGGTGAGGTGCAAAGAATAATTGATAAAGAAGGCTTTCAGGTGGACAGTCATCATTTTGAAATAACCGGTTATTGTCGGGATTGCAAGCTGCGTACAACCACTATAAGTCATACAGATTAGTCGGAAGGGGTTAAAAAATAATGAAAAGAAATAGCTATCTGATTACTATGTTGCTATTACTGGGCTTAATGATGCTTACGACAAGCGGGTGTAATTCAACCCGGGAAGTCAATTCCAATGCGGATCAGATTAAGGTTGCAGTTACTATTCTGCCACAGGCTGAACTGGTTAATAAGATAGGCGGTGAGCAGGTAGCAGTATCAGTTTTAGTACCTCCGGGGGTTGACCCACATACTTATGAACTTAGCCCCGGTCAGCTTAAAGAACTGTCTGAAACTGCTTTGTATATAAGAATAGGGCATATTGATTTTGAGAAAAACTGGATGAATCGTATTGCTGGTACTAATAAGGATATGGTTATCATCGATTCATCCCAATCGATAGAAATTATTAATGGCGACCCTCATATCTGGTTGTCTCCCCGTCTGGCAAAAATACAGGCTGAAAATATTGCCCGCGCTTTACAGGAGGCAGACCCCGAACACCAGCAATATTATGCAGATCGTTTACAAAACTTACAAAAAGAATTGGATCAACTGGATAGTGATATTGGGGAAAAACTTTCTCCGCTCAAAGGCAGCAAGTTTCTGGTTTTTCACCCGTCATGGGGCTATTTTGCCCGTGATTATGGATTAGAGGAAATCGCTATTGAGCGGGATGGCAAAGAACCAACCGCTAAAGAATTGGCGGAGTTATTGTCTTGGGCTAAAACTGAAGGAATTAAGGTGATATTTGCTTCGCCTCAACATAGTACGCGTGAAGCAGAGGCAGTCGCCCGGGAGTTAGGCGGGGAAGTAGTTATTATAGATCCTCTGGCCGGGGATTACTTTCCCAATTTAAAAAAAGTAGCCGATACTATGGCAACCGCGTTAAAGTAAACCTGGGAGGAGCAAAAATGACTGCAGAAGAAGTCATCAGAATTAAAAACTTATATGTTTCCCTGGCCGGTACACCGGTGCTGGAGGATATTAATCTGACTGTTAACGAGGGAGATTTTCTGGGAATCATAGGGCCAAATGGTGGGGGTAAAACCACTCTGTTGCGGTCAATATTGGGATTAGTTAAGCCTGATAAGGGTCAAATAACTATTGCCGGCGGTAGTGTTGAAAAGAATCATACAATGATTGGTTATGTACCGCAATATGCCGTATTTGACCGTAGTTTCCCGGTCAAGGTACGAGATGTTGTATTGATGGGGAGATTGGCCAAACGCCGGGGAAGATTTTATTCGCGCCAGGATTATGAACAGATGGAACGTTGTTTGGAACTGGTAGAAATGCAGGAACTGCTTAATCGTCCTATTGGTGATTTATCCGGTGGTGAACGTCAGAGAGTATTGGTAGCCCGCGCTCTGGCTGCCGACCCAATTATTCTATTGCTGGATGAACCTACTGCCAGTGTGGATAGTCATTTTCAGGCAACATTTTACGAGTTGCTGGAAAGGTTGAGCAAGTCTATGACAATTGTACTGGTCTCGCATGATATCACTGCTATATCTACTTAT
>JAQVWB010000144.1 GCA_028698695.1 Syntrophomonadaceae bacterium
TCCCGAGCGCAAATTCCGGCAAATCAAGCTGGTTGATTCATACCTGGGCATATCCTCTATTAAGGGTTTTTCCCCTTGAAGATTCTCACTAATCATTATTTGACTTATGATTTCTTTAAGATGTAACCCATGTTCCAGTAATAAATCTTCGATTTGGCGTCTTTGCTTATTGGTAATGTAATTACTGCCGATATCAAGATAAACCGGGGTTCCCAGTAAACATTCATCAAAATTAATTAGTTGAGCAGTAATTGCCGTTTGTAATTCCATAAAGTTTTGATAATGTTTGACTTCAATGAACACTCCTTCTTTGCTGCATGTCAAAGTTCCTGACACATAACAGCCCTCCCCTCAGCCCTCGGGCTTACTTATTACCTATGTATTCTATTATTGTATTATTTTACCTTTGATGAAAAACAAAAAAATAGAGGTAATATCGCCTAATTACCTCTATTGGTGTCAGTTTACAATAAAAAAATTACCCTATTATTCGGCTTTTGGATTCGACACGATTTGTTCTTCTTCGGTCAGGTGATTCCTGATACCAAAATATTGTTCAAATACATCCCGACAAACCAATCCAACCGAACCTCCACCACTGTATCCGTATTCTACAACTCCGGCAAAAGCAATTTCCGGATCGTCAAAGGGGGCAAATGCAATGAACACACCATGAAATTCCTTCATGGCAATGTCTCCCTGCCTTCCAGTCTGGGCAGTACCTGTTTTAGCAGCAACCTGAATTTCCGGTGGAAATTGATAGAACAAAAAGTGGGCCGTGCCTCCCGGTTGTGTAACTGCCAACATGGCACGCTTAGTCTCAGCAATAGTCTGGCTGGATACATCCACGCGGTGAATTACCTTGGGTTTAAATTCCTGTATGGTTTTACCGTTAGGTTCTACAATTCTTTTAACTATATAGGGCTGCATTAATTGACCGCCATTACCGATAGTAGCTGTATAGTTAGCCAATTGTATTACCGTATAGTTGTTGTAACCTTGTCCAATCGACATATTAAAAGTATCAAAAGATTGCCAGGTAGTATCAAAATTATAGTCAATATTATATTGTGCTTCCAGTTTTACCTCCTCATTATGTCGCTGTCGTTCAATTTTGTCTCTTTCGTCACTGTTAGCAGCTTCCTTTAATAACAACTCATATTTATTATTTAACTCTTTACGTAAATGATCATATTTCTGATCAGTTAAAATTGCGTTGATTTCCTTTTTCCATGCAGGGGTTGGTAATAAACCCTGACTTTCATCGGGAAGATCTATACCGGTTTTACTTCCCAGACCAAATTGATCGGCTACACGGATAATCTCATCTTTGGTGGCCCGCCGTCCAATTTCCTGAAAAAAAGTGTTACACGATTTGGCCATTCCATTGTAATAGTTCATATTGCCGTGAACACCGGTGCATCTAGTATACGGAGCAATCCAGTAGGCGCCCCCGCAGTTAACCGAATCATAAACTGAATTTAAAGCCCCCTTGTCAAGAGCTGCCATTCCGGTTATCGGTTTAAAGGTTGAACCAGGCGGATAAGTAGCCTGTATAGCCCGGTTCTGTTCGGCTCCCGGGTTTAATGGGTTGTATTTCCCCTGGGGATAATAATAATTAAGTTTTGATGAAGCCAGGTTTCCCTTCCAATCATCCGGATTAATTGGCGGCATACTGGTCATGGCCAGAATTTCTCCGGTTTTTACATTCATAACTACGGCTGAACCAACTTTCGCTTTGGGATAACTTCCCTGAAGCGTGGTTAAAACCTTTGCCATACTTTGATCCAGAACTTTTTGCAGCTTCATATCAATACTGAGATACAAGTTATAGCCTGGCTCCGGCTCCAGCGTTATCTGTTCCTGAATAGGGATAGGTACATTACGGGCGTCTACTTCAATTCGACGCGCTCCGTCTTTACCTCGCAAATAATGTTCATAACCCTTCTCAATACCCGATTTACCAATCAAGCTGTTCAGGGAATATTCTTTACCAGACTCCCCTGACAACTCCTGAGGATTTATAGAATGGATATAACCGAGCAAATGTCCGGCCACTTCCCCCTGAGGATAGGACCTAAGTGGCTCCACGGTAATCATTACTCCCTGATAAATAGGGCGATTCTCCTCTATATGGACAACTAATTCCCAGGGTATATCACGAATTATGGTAACCGGTTCATAGAGGCGATACTTCTGTAATTCTATCTTTTCATTGATGCTCTCAATTGTAATCTCCGGATAATGCCTGTTCAATAACTGTACCAGTCGTTCTATAACTTCTTCATCCTGTTTTGATTCCAAAAATGAGAGATTTAAAGTATAAACCAGTTTGTTAGTAGCCAGCGTTTCACCTTCGCGAGTATATATTTCTCCCCGGGGGGCTTTGACTGACACCAGACGAATCCGGTTTTCTTTAGCCTGAGTCTGGTACAAATCATTATAAAATAGTTGTAATACTGCTAATCGTATTAACAACACACTTAGCAGTAATATCACTATCCCTGAAAATATTCTGAACCTGAGTTTAAATTGTTCGGCTTTCATTTATATCACCCTTTTAAGCCTTCAGCACACCATTATATGACGAATTAAAAAACCAAAAATAAACCGGTACGGACAATAATAAATTATACAAACACTGGAATAGTACTTTGACGAAGAAATCATTCTCTATCGCAGGGGCACCGGAAAACAATACAATCAGGATCAACATAACCAGCGAATTAATAATAGTACCTGCCAGTACTCCCAAAACTCCTACCAGCATATTTTCCTTAAAAACATTGCCCTGCATCTTGCCCAGAGAATAACCTACTATGGCTTTACATAGAGCATTTAGCCCTATTAATCGCCCCATATATAAGTCCTCCAGCAATCCACACAGGAAGCCATATATAGTTCCCCGGCGTTCCCCATTTATGAGGGCAAAGAAAACCACAAACATTAATACCAGATCCGGTATAGTTCCTCTTATACTATAAAAACTAAACAGAGTCGACTGGAAAAATATTGCCAGAAATGGCAGAAGTGCGAGAATCACATAACGAACCATTATTACTCAACCTCATCGGAATCGGTAATAGGTTGGTAATCAATAATTACCAATACTTCTTCCAAACGGTCAAAATCCACTACCGGTTTTACTTCAGCAGTCAAAAGCAATCCGCTGGGCTCGCGGGATATTTTATTTACAATACCTACATCAATTCCTTTAGGATAGGTAGTTGATAAACCGGAAGTAATTACCCGGTCATTAACCTCTACAGAAGAATAATACGGAATGTTACCCATTCTCAACAAGTTACCGTCCCCCAACCCCTCTACCAAGCCATTGGTTTCCCGGGTTCTTTGCAAAATCACTCCTACCGCCATTTCCCGGTCAGTGAGCAGGTTAACCTCGGCAGTAGTATTATTTACCTGCATTACTTTGCCTACCAATCCCTCCGGCGTAATTACAGGCATTCCATAATAAACTCCGTGATTCTTTCCCCGGTCTATAACAATAGTATTATACCAATTACTGGGGCTCCTGGCGATAACTCCAGCCTCCAGTAACGTATACTTATCTATATTGGCTTCTTTAAAATCCAGGAGCTTTTTTAATCTTTTAGCCTCTGACTGATACTCCCGGAGCAATTGATTATCTAAAGAAAGCTGTTTATTCTTTTCTTCCAGAGTATTAATTCTTTCCGTTAAAGATCGTTTATTACTAAAAATATAACTTATTCCGCCCCAGTTTCCCCTTATATTTCCAGTGCATTTTTGCAAAGGACTGTAAATATCACGAATAATGTTTTCTACTACTGTAACTTCCTGACGGGGAGCAGTAGTCATACTCATAATTGACAGGCTAGCTATTACGATTAAAATAATCGCCCAAAAATACTTGTTTCGTAAAAATTTAAACAAAACTCCTCACCCGATATCAAAATGATTTTTTGGGAGCCACCAGCACGCGTTTCAGCACTTCGATATTCTCCAGCACTTTTCCGGTGCCTTTCGCTACCGCTAATAACGGTTCATCACAAACATAAACCGGTATATTGGTTTCCTTGCTGATAAGTTTGTCCAGGCCTTTTAACATTGACCCGCCACCTGCCATAACAATACCCCGGTCCATAATATCAGATGCCAATTCCGGTGGGGTTTTCTCCAGACAAACTTTAATACCATCAATAATCTCATCAACTGTTTCCTGTAAAGCAGCCTGAATTTCAATTGATGAAACTTGAATATTTTTAGGTAATCCGCTGACCAGGTCGCGTCCCCGTACTTCGTAATACTCTTCCGGGCCTTCCCACATCGCTGAGCCAATGGAAATTTTCATATCTTCAGCAGTTCGCTCTCCGATTAATAAACTATAAGTCTTTTTTAAATGTAGAATTATGGCTTCATCCATATTGTCTCCCGCCACCCGGACTGATTTGGCAGTTACAATTCCCCCCAATGATATAACCGCTACCTCGGTAGTACCTCCACCTATATCCACCATCATATTGCCGGTAGGTTCGTGTACAGGCAAACCGGCACCAATTGAAGCTGCCATAGGTTCCTCAATTAGATAAGCCTCTCGAGCCCCGCCCTGCAGAGCCGCCTCTTTGACTGCCCGTTCCTCAACCGTTGTACAACCGGTAGGAATGCTTATAACTACGCGGGGTCTGGCCATAGGATTACGCTGACCCAATGCTTTATTAATAAAATACCTGATCATGGCCTGCGTAATATCAAAATCAGCAATAACACCGTCTTTCATAGGCCTTATCGCTACAATATTTCCCGGGGTTCTGCCAATCATCTGTTTGGCTTCCTCACCTACGGCTAAAACCCTGCCGGTGTCATTCTGAATAGCTACTACTGACGGTTCTTTTAATACAATTCCCTTGCTCTTCAAATGTACCAAAGTATTAGCAGTTCCCAGATCTATTCCCATATCTTTTCCAAATACCATTCATGTATCCTCCTTCTAAAACTTACCTTTGGTTTATATAAGGCCTTTATTTTTCAAACTGCAGTAAGAGTCATAACCAATAATTATATGGTCGAGTACATTAATACCCATAATTTTACCAGCTTCAATAAGGTTTTTAGTGGTGTCCACATCTTCTTTACTGGGAGTCGGGTCACCACTGGGATGATTATGTATAAGGATTATAGAAGCAGCACTATTTTTTACTGCTGTCTTAAACACTTCCCGCGGATGTACAATGGAACTGTGTAATCCCCCTATGCTAACATCTTCCCATAAAATGATTCCATTCTTTCGATCCAGATATAAAACTCTGAAATATTCCCGGTCCAGGAAAC
>JAQVWB010000145.1 GCA_028698695.1 Syntrophomonadaceae bacterium
ATATGGTGGCCTCAACCGCATTACAAAGACTGCATGTAACTGGTTTGACCTGGGGGCATAAGGTGAGGGCAAATGTAGTAATGCCGGTGATTACCCCACCCGATTACCGGGAACAGTACAGCATCTACTCCGGGAAACAATATAAATCCTTTCAGCAGATGCAAACTGAAATTGAAGCGGCAGGATATCAGGTTGGTTTATGGAAGTGGGGTGACCCCCCGCACTGGTATAACCGCCGGCAAAGCATGGTCGAACAATACCCGTTATAGAACTCAGTAAAAAATTCCCGGGGAGGATACAGTATGAGTAATTTAAATGAAACTCCTAAAGGCATGAGGACGGTAATTGCTGTATTGGGGCGGCGCAATGCCGGCAAATCCTCATTAATAAACGCTCTGGTTGGCTTTGATTTGGCCATTGTGTCTGATATTCCCGGCACAACCGCTGACCCGGTTGAAAAAGCCGTGGAAATAAATCCTCTGGGTCCCTGCCTCATAATTGATACCGCCGGTATTGATGATGATAGTGAGCTTGGACAGATAAGGATTCAAAAAAGCCATGCCGTATTGGAAAAAGCGGATATTGGACTTATTGTAATTGGAGACGGTAAGTGGACTGATTATGAAGAAGCTTTATCAGCAGAATTAAAAGCTAACCATAAACCGGTTATTATCGTAATTAACAAAAATGATTTGTCAACCAGCCTTGATTTGCAGCAGCTTTTAACTGATAAGGGTTTTGATTATATATTAACCTCAGCTGCAGATAAAAGCGGGATAACACAGCTGAAAGAACGGCTGGGGTCCATTGAGGGAGCCGGACGACTGGAAGAACCGGCGTTGTTAAAAGGAATCATTAAGCCAGGTGGTTTGGCAGTGCTGGTAGTACCTATTGACAGCGGAGCCCCCAAAGGAAGATTAATACTTCCCCAGGTGCAAACTATTCGGGACATCCTGGATAATAACGCTTCTGCGCTGGTAGTAAAGCAGGACCAACTGGCTGATACTCTGCATAGATTAAGCAGTCCGCCCGACCTCGTAATTACTGACTCACAGATTGTTTTAACGGTAAGCGAAATTGTAGCGGGAACTGTGCCTCTGACTACTTTTTCAATATTATTCTCCCGTTTCAAGGGCGACTTGTTTAAAATGACAGCCGCAGCAGCAGCCATTGACTCACTGCAGGATGGAGATAAAATACTCATCGCTGAAGCCTGTACACATCATGCCATGAGCGACGACATCGGCAGAACAAAGATTCCCCGCTGGATTACGCAATATACCGGCAAAAATATGGACTTTGAAATTTGTTCCGGACCAGATTTTCCGGATAACCTGAATCATTATCAACTGATTATACAATGCGGAGGCTGCACAATAACCCGCCGTAACTATCTCAACCGTATAGAACGTGCCACACAGGCCGGAATTCCAATTACCAATTATGGAATAGCTATCAGTTATGTACAGGGGGTACTGTCCCGCAGCCTGTCCCCTTTTGCCGACCTGCTTGCTTAGGCCGGCCGGCATGAATATCCCCTGCGAGTACATATGCTTCTCATACTTTTGCCATATCATGACAGAATTCATAAATAAATTCGTATGTTCAGTAGAGTTTCTATTGTAAGATTAGATTATACAGATTAGCAGCAAAACCATTCCATGAAGCCCGCATATTAAAAGAAGGGAGACGATTCAATAAAATGCCCAACATTAAACCTTTCCCGGGAAGACCAGTTTCACTTCTCAATAACTTAATCCTGTTAATGCTATTATGCCTGCTGCTCGGAATATTTTCGGGTGGCGGGAGTAGTAGCAAAGATGCCAGCACTCTAGAAATTGCTGCTCCGAGCGGACAGTTTAATCTCCCTGCTGATGGCGCAATCAGGACTCCGGTGAGCGCAGAGCGAAAAATGATTCAAAACGCTGACCTTACCCTGCAGGTAAAAGATGTTCCCGCCACTGTTGACCGAATTTCTGATCTGACTGTCAAGACGGGTGGTTATCTGGTCAATAGCCGACAATACCGTTACGAAGATAAAATATCGGCCAGTTTATCAGTAAAAGTTCCGGCAGATAAATTAACCGCCACGGTAGAAACTATATCCGGCTATGGGGAGTTATCTGACAAGACCATTTCCACTGAAGATGTCACTGAGGAATATTACGATGCCCAAGCCCGCCTGACAGTATTGGAAGCCAAAGAAGTACGGCTGTTGGCTCTATTGGAGAAAGCCAATACTATTACTGATATGGTCAGTGTGGAAAAAGAATTGGGAACCGTTCGCAGTAACATAGAGGTTATCAAAGGGCGTCTGAAATATTTGAAAAACGCTACCAGCTTCAGCACCGTCAATATTACCCTGGAACAGGCACTGCCTGGAAGTCTGAAAGCTCCACAAGGAACTTTGGGCAAAGCCTGGCAGGGACTCATCACCAGTCTTAATACACTGATTGATTTTGGCAGCGGTTTAATAGTATTCCTGGTGGTAATCCTGCCCTGGGTAGCATTAATCGGACTATTTTTCTACCTGATCAGATACCTGTATCGCCGCCGCAAAAATAATAAATCGGTTGAATAAGTATTTTTAATGATATTTTATTAATATTGATGCTACTGCCAAAAGGTATAATGCACTTGTTTGGTTGAATAAACATTCTGTCGCCAGGACTGAAGAACATCCGCGACTGCTGAAAAAGTATCATAAATGTCATCCTGAGAAGAAGCAGGCGATCCCCCCTGCTTCTTCGATATCCTCCGGGGTCGTTAAAAAGCTCTTAATTCCTATTGCGTAATGCATCTCATTACAATTAAAACAATAAGCTATTTCCATAATGCCGCCCCCTTTTAATAAAAAAACCCAAGCTGCCGCCAGGCTGTGTTAATTCTGGAGGATGTAATCGACAAAGGATCTCTTTTGGAAATCCGTAATATTGGGCCTTCCGCTAACGAGATTCCCCCTAAGGGACTACTGATACACCCTTTCGGATGTGATTAAGGTTGCTTCGCTATCGCCCAGAATTACACGCAAAAGAACCCTTTAGTGGTCTCGAACCGTCTGCATTTCCCATAATTGGTCCCCCTTTTTTCGTAATTTTAAAAAACCCCGGTCTTAAAAGACCGGGGCAACGAAAAAAGAGATAAAAAAAGCAGGTTATTCACCTGCTTATTTGACAGGGGATTTGACAGGGTGCGTCTAAACCCTTATTATCAACATTCCGATACTACGGGATTCTTAGGGAACTATAGCGTGTATATCGTTATTTTTTAAAGTCCCTCTACCCCCCAATATATCGGGATATTAAAACGCTAAGAATGGTCGGGGTGACAGGATTTGAACCTGCGACTTCTACGTCCCGAACGTAGCGCTCCACCAAGCTGAGCTACACCCCGACGCCCACAATATCTTATCAGGAAAATAGTTTCAAGTCAATATACCAAGGTCGGGATGAAGGCTCTTATTTGTTGCTCTTATTGGGCAGTAAAGGGTCCCAGTTGTGGTTCGCGACTTTCATATTGCTGGCGTACCTGTTCAACTCTTTCCGCCCAGTATTGAATCTTGCGCATGGCGTCGTCTTCCGCGGCAGAGTCCACCTTTACTACTTCTTTGTCATTTATTTGAATACCTATATTATAGTAGCCATTTTCATCGCTGCGAATTAACAATCCATCAACGCGATCTTTTTCCAGCAGTCCAATACTGAATTCATCAACGCTTAAAATAGGAGTTTCATAACTAAATACATCACCCATATTCTCTACTCCATTTCTGAACTGGTATGATAAATATGACTGCCAGTCTGGTATTGTTTCTGAATTTTGGGGACTTTGGCCGATAGTTCCTGTACGCGTTGATTTACCTGTTCAGGGCTCGCCTGATCAATTATTACAATATTCTCATCATCGATTTCCACTCCCAGATTATACTTGCCAGTGCTGTTATCTGCACAAACAATCAACCCTTCATATTCTTCTTTGGCATAATCCCCTTTTTTCAGAAAGTCAGCTTTGTTTACAATTTTGCCTTTTTTCATAACTTGTTCCTGCCTCCTTTTATGCTTTTCTTAGTTTTTCCCGCAGGAACCGGTTTTTATGTAAAGGTTTAGAGGGAATCTCAAGGCAAACTGAGACTCTTCACTTCGTTCAGAGTGACAGTATCGCAGGCTCCTTTAATTATGCAAAATTCAAATATATGAAGATATTAATTTTTCTTTCTGATGGCGTTTTAATTTTTTGATTTCAATTTCCCGTTTTAAGGCCAGGCTTTTCGTGGACAGTTCTTCACTGTAGACCATCTCTACCGGTCTTCTGCCCCGCGTATAACGGCTGGCGATCCCCTTATTGTGCTCGTCAAGACGGCGGGATAACTCAGTTGTATAGCCGGTATAATAGGTGTTGTCATTGCAGCGCAAAATATAAACATAGGGCATATCGTATTAGTCCTTTTATGTTTTTCTTTATCTTTAAATAAATCATATGAATAGTAGAAATGCAAATTAAATGAAGAGCTGTTAGTGTGAAAGTCTTATCAATCCGACCCTGATCCCGATATAATTTCAGAGTTGACTGGTTTTATGGCTGGAAACCTGATTTCAACTGTAGTACCATGGCCCGGAAGACTGTTGATACTAATATCTCCGCCATTATCTTTGATTATTTTATAACTCACCGACAACCCCAGACCGGTTTTATAATCCTTGGTAGTGAAAAAAGGTTCCATTATTTGTTGCATAACTGAATAATGCATGCCCATCCCCTGGTCTGAAAAACTTATGTATGCGGTTTCTCTTTCCAGCCAGCATTTAATTGTTATGGTATTGCCGGATTGACTGGCTTCAACTGCATTAACCAGTATATTCAAAAATGCCTGTCTAAGTCTTTCTTCATCACCAAACACCCAAATATCCGGATTAATTTGAAATACTATTTTTATAGCATGATGCATTATTTCTGCATATAGTAAATCGATAGTTCGGTTTAGTATTTCCTTTAAATTAACTTGGGCAGGTTTGCAGTAGAAGTTTTTGGACAAGCTCAGAAATTCGGTCAGTATTTCATTAGCCCGGTTAGTTTCATCTATCATTAATTGATAGTACTCGGCTTTCTCCGGGTGTTCCATTGCCAGTAGCTGAGCCATTCCTTTGACTGTAGTCATAGGATTACGCACTTCATGAGCTATACTGGCCGACATGTCACCAATCAGTGAAAACTTGCTCAGCAATACATTTACTTCCTGTTCGGCAGCTTCACGACTG
>JAQVWB010000146.1 GCA_028698695.1 Syntrophomonadaceae bacterium
GGGACAGATTATGGCGGAAGCCGATAGTGGTGAAGATGTAATTATTGCAGCATATGACCCCGACTGCCTGCATAAAGTACGCCGGGAAATGCCCTTGCTTAAGCATAGACGACCGGATATTTATTAGCTGCAGTATCCACATTTCAGCTAAACTATTAAATAAAAGGAGAAAATCATGAAATTCTTTACGGATTACCTCTGGTTTAATACCGAAAAGAAACGCGAGTATATACGCATAACCAATCAGGTTAAGCATGCTGTTCAAAAAAGTGGCGTTCAGGAAGGTATGGTATTGGTCAGTGCTATGCACATAACCGCTGGTGTATTTGTTAATGATAATGAGTCCGGTATTCTGAAGGACATTGATGAGATGCTGGAAACTCTGGCTCCGTATCGTCATGATTATCTGCATCACCGCACTGGTGAAACCAATGGAGATGCCCATCTCAAAAGCATATTGGTACACCACGAGGTTATCGTACCTATTACTGCCGGGAAACTGGATTTCGGTCCCTGGCAGGAAATATTTTATGCTGAATTTGATGGGCAAAGAAAAAAGCGTTTGATTATTAAGGTAATGGGCGAATAATTATCAGGTTACCAGATCCTGTCTTAGTCGCCGTGCTTCTCGCAAATATATATGTTTGATTTCCCGTTGACTTTTATCGGTATTGACATGAACCAAAACCCGTATACATTTTTCCAGGGAACCTTCTACTTCTATTTCCTGAAAACACATTAAAGGTACCTTGTCCCAACCGATAGAGCGTGCAGCCGCAGCCGGAAATATCGACCTGATATCTGCTGTGACCGTAAATAAAGCGCTGGCTACATCTTCTATGGAAAAAGCATTCTCCTGCTGTATTTTCTGTAAAAGTTCCCGGGTAGCATCCATTATCTCTCCAGGTTCATCCCGCGTTACTGTTATTGCTCCCCTAATACCCCGTACTACCATATTACCAAATCCCCCTTACTAATTATGAAACCGCCCGATGTCCCAATCCTATGGCTACCTCATCAAGATGCAACAAGCCAATTCCCAAAAATATTGCTACACTGACATGATCCTGATGCCTGGCGACTCCAATTTTCCCCCCAACATTCAACCCCAATGCTTTAGGCATGATTTGGGCAATAGCTTCGCGGGCAGCGCCGGCAACGGCACCTTCCTCAGCATGACTATCTTTGATAACTCCTTCCCGTTTAGCCGCTACCACCGAGCGTTCCACTATTTTCCCTACGGAATTAATAAATTCTCCGCCATAATCAACTGCCACAGCTCTTACTGCAAATTCTTCCATAAGCTGGTGTTTTAAGTTGGTTTCATCTTGTCGGGAAGAAGTAATCGCCATCCTGATTGCCGATGTAGCTACAATCTTACTTCCAATCTCCATCCTTCATACCACCTTCAACCATATTGGTCACAATCTATTTACATCCAAATGACCGGAAGATCAAATTGAATCGTAAAGTGTTGACAGGTCTATTTTACTATAACTTTGCCAATCATTACTATACTACTATTACCAGTATACTTTTTCCCGGCTTCAGGAAAGTTCATATTTTCAGATACAGCCGTTATATGGTAATTAATCGGAAAATTATAATAAGTTGAGTCAATCTCAACCGTATCTCCGGCGGTAACACTAAACTTGATTTCTTTTTGCTCAAAACAGGCAACTTCTTTGTCATTTACGAGAAGAACTGCCTCAGGTAATGATGAAAACTGTTCCATTCTGATAATTATAAATGCCTGAGACGAATCTATAACAGCCTTTTTTATTTCTGCGTTTTTTATGACCGGCTGCTCCAACCGCTCTCCTTCCAACCTTTCCCCCAAACTCAAATACAGGCGATAAGGCTCATGAGTCATCAACCCCTGAACCACTACGATAGCAACCATAGTTAGCACTACAAAACGGATTAAAAATTTTTCGATTTTTTCCGCCCATCTACGCATCCAATATCAACTCCCGGGGCACTTTTTTCTATCTTATGCCCCGGATTGGAAGATTATCCACCCAAAAAAGAGTGACCAAGGGGACGGTTCTCCTGGTTTTCCGGCTTTCACCTAACCAGGAGAACCGTCCCCGTGGTCACCCCCGTGGTCACCCGTGGTCACTTGACAAATTATTTTTCTATTGAAAATGATTGTTGATCACTAACAACATCCGCCATTTCTGAAATTATGCTTTCGATAGCAATTTCATCTATCCCCAGCAACTGCATTGCCTCAGAAGAAACCGGATATAACATCCCGTCAATTCCAACCCCAATACCCATCGTAACCGAAACTGCATCAGCAACATGAACAATGGCTGTCAGTTTTTTGTTAATAGTAGCCTTTTCCGGTTCATGATGATACATAATGGCTTCTACCAGTTCCGGCGGCAAGTTCCATTTTTCTGCAACCTGGGCTCCTACCTGAGCATGATTAAAACCCATTACATCTGTCTCAACTTCATTAAAAGGAATGCCTGTGTTTTCTATCTTTTCTACTACCTCGCGATAAGCTTCTTTCATGTTGTTATTAAGAATAACCTTGCCAATATCATGTAATAAAGCAGCTGTATAAGCAACATCCAGCGCTGGATATTTAACTCTTTTGGCAATCATGCGCGCTGCAATAGCAGAACTTTGTGAATGACGCCATAATTCACCCGGTTCCAGTGCATAGCCCCCAACTTCCTGATTAAGAATTTCGCTGACTGATGCTGCCAGTACAATACTGCGAATAGTTCTGAAGCCCAACAGTACAACTGCATCAGTAACGGTGGAAATTCTACGCGGGAAACCATAAAAAGCTGAGTTTGCCAATCTCAGCACTCTGGCAGTCATACTCTGATCCTGAGTAAGGACATTATTTATGTCCTGAGCAGTTGAATCCGGGTCTTCTGATAGTTGCATTACCTTTACTACTACGTGTGGTAAAGCTGGTAGATCGTTTACTGCAGCAACAAGCTGTTCGAGGGAAACCATTCCCATCGATAACCCTCCTATCTCCAGTTATCAATTTTCCTTTCGAGATAAGTACGGTAATTCCCAAGTTCTTCACTAACTTTTAATAATAATCTTTCCAAATCTACTTTTGACAGAGTTATGGCTTCGGGACTCAATATCTCAATGGTTCTAAATTCATCTTTCATCGTAAACTTCAATACTTCTTCAATAGTATCAGCGGTCAGGGTAATACTGACAGGTGCGTAACTGACAGATTTGCCAGTAATCTCATCAGCCACCGAGTAAGTTTCCATCCCCATATCAATATCCTCAATATAAATTCCCTGAATGGGTACATTGCGAATCAACGAGATTTTGTTTTGTCT
The DNA here is from genome assembly GCA_028698695.1 of Syntrophomonadaceae bacterium. Classification (GTDB taxonomy): domain Bacteria; phylum Bacillota; class Syntrophomonadia; order Syntrophomonadales; family Syntrophomonadaceae; genus JAAYBS01. The sequence goes on from JAQVWB010000146.1 coordinate 3,327, forward strand.
GATTTCCTCCGCTACCTGTTCTCCGTTTTTACCTCCGAAAAATTTACCCTGCTGGGCACGACCACGGTAATCAAAACGGACTTTCATTCGCAATCTTTCCAAATCGGTCCCCCCTTGTTTTCATTAATTAATTCTAACTAAGGGTACACCCACGCTGCCATAAACACATTCCCAAGACAGCAGCCAGTCCTTCCCCATAATGGATGCCCAGATTAACTATCTGATCCAGATGCAAACTTTTCAATGCCATTAGATGCCCGGGCTCAGCTGACAAGGAGGCTGTCAATAACTTAAAATCTGCCTGACTATCTAAACCTCTGGCCAGCAAAGCTGCTACCGAAGTAACATATCCGTCCAGCATTATCCATATTCCCTTACGGGCTGCTTCAAGTATAAATCCTGCCAGAGCAGCGATTTCCAGTCCTCCGAAACGACTGAGCAGGTCAATAGTATCAAACGGATTTACCTGTCGATATTTTAAAGCCCTATCAATAATATCGACTTTTCTCGCATAAACTTTATCCCCGGCTGATCCTGGTCCAACAATACTGGCAGGTGCTACTCCGCTAATTACAGTCGTAATTGCTGATGCACAAAGGGTATCTGCTACGCCGATTTCACCTATTCCTATTATATCAAATTTATGAACAGATAACGTGCCGCAAATGTCTGCTCCAATATTAATTGCCTGTTCAACCTCAAATCTTTCCAAAGCATCTCCTAATAAAAAATTGCAAGTTCCCTGGCGAATATTAAGATTTACGGTACCATGTACCGGTGTTGCCAGTCCAACATCGATAATATACTCCAATTTATTAAGTTGCTGTAATAAGCGAGCTGTCGGTGCCCTCCCGTAAATATGTTCCTGTACGATATCGCCGGAGCTAAACGGAAGGTAAGCACTTATATTTTCACCGCTGATACCATTATCTCCTGCAAAAAGAACCAAACAATATTCTATTTGGTCTAATTTTGTCGTTTCATCTTTCAGCCAATATGGGTTTATCGGTTGAACTCTAGGCTGTATATTAATTAATTCCACTCTTAATAATCAATTCCCTTCCTGGCGGCAATGCCCTGATTGTAAGGATGTTTAATCTTATCCATATTGGTTATCAAATCAAAGCTATCATTTAATTCGCGCGGAAATGGTCGTCCGGTAGTTATTATATCTATGTCAGATGACGTATTTTGCAGTATTGTGGTAATGTATTCCCTCTGCAAAGGGAAAAGTTGATAAACATTCCATATTTCATCGAGGATAATAACATCATATTGTTCATTCTCTAATTGCTGCCTGACAAAATGCAGTCCTGCTGCTACCAATTGATAATCTTCATCAGTTTGGTTGGAATAGGTTACGATGCACTCGCCTTCTCCCGGACAGCACTCCTGCCCATGATAGGGACACTTGCGACCAAAAGATACTGCTTGCAGGGCAGGGTCATCTATTCGTTTTATTGCCTTCCACTCGCCACTGACTTCGAGGTCTTTAAGAAAGGCAACTATTAAAACTTTTTTGCCATGTCCCCAGGCTCTTATTCCCAAACCTACTGCACAAGTTGTCTTGCCTTTTCCTGTCCCGGTAAATACCAGTCTCATTATTCGACCCTCATATTACTTTCCCTGGCCAACTGTCTTAATCTATTTACTTCCCGGTGATTTAAAAATCGGTATTGGCCTTCTGCCAGGTCTTTTAACTCCAGGAAAGCAAATCCGGTTCGTTTTAAGCTTATAACCGGATGTCCAACCGCCTGACACATTCTTTTTACCTGCCGGTTACGTCCCTCATGAATAATTATTTCCAGCAAAGTTCGATTACGATCGTATTTTAAACAACTTACTCCAGCCGGAGCAGTTGTTCCATCATCAAGCATTACCCCTTCAGAAAGTATTTTTACAGTATCCTGATTAACTACTCCTT
>JAQVWB010000147.1 GCA_028698695.1 Syntrophomonadaceae bacterium
AATCGATAATGTATTCGCCACACTCCCCGCCAAATATCCCATATTCATGCTCGATAACCAGTAAGTCGGTATGGGTGTTTGCCCAGCGGGCAGTCTGAAAATAGCTGGCGCGGTTGTGCTGGTCGAGTTTGGCTACCACCCGTGGATCCTCGTATTCTTCCGTATTAGTGACCGCAATCACGTTCGGCTGCAATAAAGCAGTTTTATCGATTTCGTTCACCAAATCCTCCGTAAATGTAGCCAACCCACATACCCGTGGAGGATATGTGCTTAAAAAGGTCAACTTCCTTGCTTGGTTCGTCCATTCCATCTTCATTAACTCCCCTTCTTTTCTCCAACTATTTTATCTTTATCATTTTTGTCAGTATTTCGATCTGCTTACGTCGTTATAATTATGAAACCATAATATGAATTCACCCCATTTTTATAAGCCCTATTATAGGTATGATAACAAACAATAGTTTTGAATTTATTACTAAATTATTAATAAATTATTAATAATATCAATTATTTTACATTGGTTTGCAGTCTCACTAATAACCTTAATCGGAATAGCTTCGGTAAAGCCCAATAAACAACTTCCCCTTATTCGTCCCGTAGAAATTACGACAGTCCGAGAATCACCAAGGCAATAAAACAACCGTAGTATGATACTTTTATTTGCGGGTTGACAACCATTATCATTTAATGTAAATATTAATACTTTGATAAGCAATTCTTAACATTTTTATAGTTATAATTTCCCCAAGAGCATTACCTGTTCTCAGAGTAACTATAAAGAAGCAGCTCCTCTTCTAAAGGAGCTTATTTTTTTGGTACATGAAAGGACTAACCATGGAAAGAAAAACAAGGGTCAAGCTGGGCCGGTTACGTAAAGCCAGCACCAAAACTACCATGCAGTTAACAGGGATTGCTATTGGCGCGGCCTTAATTGCTATCTCCATCAACACTTTCGTCATTCCCTACGGATTGCTGTCCGGCGGCGTTTCCGGACTGGCGCTGATCATCAATTACACTTCAGGCTTCCCTGCCTATCTGGGCATATTGTTACTTAATATTCCAATATTTCTATGGGGGTTTAAAGAACTTGACCGCAGGTTAATAGTTTTCAGTGCTGCAGGCACAGCCGTACTTATACTTGTTTTGCCACTGTCCAGGCCTTATATACCTGTGTACGACATGGATCTTTTCCTGGCGTCCCTGTTTTCTGGAATTATTAACGGCCTTGGTAGTGGTATAGTTTTCAGATACGGCGCCTCCTGCGGCGGGACCGATATCATATCCATGATCGTAAAAAAGAAGAAGAATATCTCCGTAGGAGCAACATCCTTTTATTGCAATACTGCCGTACTGTTGCCCTCTTTATACTTTTTTGACTTAAAAATTGCCATGTATACAGCCATCAGTATGTGGGTCGGGGGAAAAGTTACTGATACCGTTTTACAAGGATTTAACCATAATAAGTCAGTAATGATTATATCTGACAAAAGCCCCGAGATTGCCTCCCGCATCATGAATGAAATGCGCAGGGGTGTTACTTATCTGGAGGGGCAAGGGGCTTACTCAGGACAATCCAAGCTTGTGATTAGCTGCGTGATCAGTAATTATGAAATTCCTAGAATTAATGAGATTGTAAATTCTATTGACAAGAAAGCCTTTATCTTTGTGACAGGAACTGTGGAGGTTACGGGGAGAGGTTTTACCTGGTAACTAACTAGTTGAAATTAAAAGGTCATTAATGAGTATGGCCAAACCATTATTATTTAATGTAAATATTAATACTTTTATAAGGATTACTTAACATTTTTATAGTTAAATATAAATATGTCATCAATAAATAGTCGAAGTCGATAAAAATAAATTAATGTTTTTTCATATTTATTTGATATTACCATCATCATTTTAGATATATAGGCATCTATAAAAGGAGGAAGAGATATGGAGAATAGGGAGCATTATCAAGGAAAGATGGAGGCCCTACGCATTGAGTGGGTCACCGAGCTGGACAAATTGGCAGCAAGGGCGGACAAAGCAAAAGAAGACACCAAGCAGGGTTATCACGATCAGATTGAAGTTTTACGCTCCAAACATGCATCAATACTCTCAAAACTACAGGAACTAATAACGTCGAGCGATGATGCCTGGGGGGATCTTAAAGAAGGGCGGGATCTTTCTAGGGCTCAATTAAAAGATGCCTACACCAAAACTATTGCCAGGATCAATTAACGCTAACATTTTCTTATCAAGTAGTAGCCAATACAGGAACACAGTCAATCAATATAGACCACCTGCTCTGCCGGAACCTGAGCAATGTTCAGAACCATCCGGTACATATCATTATCGGGCTTGCGCAGGTGGACGAAGCAGGAGGAAACAAAAAAATCCATCCACCTGCTGCCTCAGGAACTAATTATTCTATGGGGTTTTTGCAGTGGAATCATATATAAACACCTCGGATTTCTGTTATTCATTCTCGAACTTGTACCCCGTTCCCCAAACAGTTTTGATAAATATAGGCTTAGAGGGATCCGCCTCTATTTTTTCACGCAGTTTCCGGATATGCACGGTAACAGTATTATCGTCACCGTAAAAGCTACTACTCCAGATCTTGTCCAGTAAATGGGCTTTGGTGAATACAAGGCTGGGGTTCGATGCCATAAGCCAGAGCAATTCAAACTCCTTGGGGGTCAGCTCGATCTTGTTATTGTTCACTTCGACCACGCGCTTTTCATAGTCTATGGTCAGGTTGCCGTATTTTAACACGTGTTCACTGTTTGCCTTTTGCTCCACGCCTCTTCGCAAAACGGCTTTTACCCGCAGGGCTAGCTCGGTCGGGCTAAAAGGCTTGGTCTGATAATCATCAATCCCCATCCTAAAACCCACTATCTTGTCTACCTCATCGCTTCTGGCGGACAGAATGATCACAGGGACCTCCCGTATCGCTTTCAATTTTTGATATGTTTCAAAACCATCCATACCAGGCATCATTATATCCAACAAAATCAGGTCGGGGGAGGATTGCCTGGCTATTTGCAGGGCTACCTCACCGCTGGCGGCGGTGGCGACCTTAAAACCTTCCTTGCTCAAAGTGTGCTGCAGTATTTTTAATATTTTCGGGTCATCATCGACCGCCAAAATACTATAAGCCATGCTTTTAACCCACCTTCCCTAATTTCTATTTTTCTTTGCACGGCAATGTAAAAGTAAATATACTGCCTTTATTTACTTCGCTGGATACTGTAATGGAGCCCCCGTGCAAATCAACCAGTTTCCTGGCATAAGTGAGACCTATCCCCGTACCACTGTACCTCCTGGCTCTGGTGCCGTCCAGCTGCTGAAAAGGCTGAAAAATTCTTTCCTGGTCACTCTTATCTATTCCTATGCCGGAATCTGTTACGGATATATAAACGCCCTGACCAGAACCGTCCGGGCCTGCCTCCACCGTTACCCTGCCACCCGGGGCTGTAAATTTCAACGCGTTAGAGAGCAGGTTGGTTAAAATTTGCCCTGTCTTCTCCCGGTCAGCCCAAAACCGATCCAAGCCGGTTTCCCGGGGGACATCAAAGGTTATCTCTTTCTGGTTAAAAAGCGGCCTCATCTTACTGGATACGGCTTCTATCAGCTCATCAGCCCCAAATTCTTCTTTATATAAAACTGTCTTTCCGGCGGCAATCTTGGAAAGCTCCAGAAACCCGTTGATCCTTCCCAGCAGTTCCTTGCCGCTGTCGCTAATTTCATCCAGGTAGTCTTTTTGAAGCTCATTTAATTTTCCCGTACTCTCGTCCAGCAGCATTTCATTAAAAGCGATAATCGCTGTAAGCGGAGTGCGCAGTTCATGGTTGGTATTGGCCAGAAACTCATCTTTTAATAGGTCCGCCTCCTGCAGCTGGCGGTTTTTTTCTGCCAGTATTTCCCACTGAGTTTCCAATGTTCTATTAGTCTCGTAAATTATACCCATCGCATCGTCTATTATAGTTTTGAAAATAAAGGCGAAAGAAAAGAGCTGGTAGATATGCCCGAGTAAATTATACGTGTCATAAGGGTTGCGGTAATATATAAAAGCCAGATCGCTCATAATTATAATTACAAGGGCCATGCACCAGTAAATATCCTGCTTCCCAAACCTTTTTTTCATCAAAAGCCAGACCATAGTAACCCCTTCGATGGCTATAAACAGGTAACCCAGCAAGAATCTCAGGCCGGTCTGGCTGCCGGCCACGAGATCATACATAACCGGCAGGTAGGAAAGGAAAAAGGCGACAAGCACAATTAAAACGGCGCTCGCAAGAACGGAAAAAGCGGGTATTATGGTCGATCTGCGTATTATTTTTACCTTGTCACCGCTAAAAACTGCGGTTAGCAAGCCGACGGTCAGGAATAACTTGGTAACAATAAAAAATAATGACGCTTTGTTAACAGAGTTAGGCGTGATGAAGTCGGGCATGCCCAGGTCAGAAAGGGCATGCGCAAATTCAAGCGAGGCCACCAGGCAGAAGGTCAAGCAAATGATCAGCATCTTCAGTTCATGCTTATACTTGTAGTCATACCAGCTCATCAGCGAAACGCAGATGGCCACAACTACAATAGCGAACTCAATTATCATGTGCACAACGGGATAAACATCCCTATCTATAATGAGATAATATCTGCCCGCTAAAAGTGTAAGGAATGTGAAAAACAAAAACCAGGCGACTATTTTAGGTAGAAAATGATCACACGTTAGTAAGCGCTCTTTTAATAAAATTGCCCGCAATTTTGCTGCCCCTTTCTAACATATATACATAATTCGCTCATCCTTCCTGTAAAACCTTCAAATAGAAAAAAACACTCTACCGGGTGTTTTTTCGTAAATTTTTCAGTAGTGTTGCATAAAAACCACGTTCACCCGTAAACAGAAAAATGCATTATAAAAATGTGACTTGCTATGAATGAGATCTAGAGACAATCAATCAATAATGAAAGCCTCATGGCATTTACCATGAGGCTTTAAAAATATTCTGGCAACGACCTACTCTCCCAGGGGCAAGCCCCAAGTACCATCGGCTCAGGAGGGCTTAACTGCCGTGTTCGGGATGGGAACGGGTGTATCCCCTTCGACATTGTCACCAGAAACTTTATGCTTTTATTATGCTCTCTCAAAACTGTACAGTGTAGGAGATCTTGGTGGTGCGTCGTTAGT
>JAQVWB010000148.1 GCA_028698695.1 Syntrophomonadaceae bacterium
AGCCTCTTCGCTTCGGCTATAGTATAAATGTTTTTTGAACCTGACTTTTCCTGAAACTACCTGACTTGACCTGACGTTTTAATGTTGTTGTCATCCATGTTAGCTAACTGCTTCGCTTAGTTTAAGAATGACATGATTGGGGTTAATGTTAATACTTCCGGCGAATAAATTCGCCGCTACAAATTTGTAATTGGCGTATTTTCTAGTTTCCCCTCACTCCTAACCCCTGACACCTCTCTAATCACAGATACTCATCGAAGTTTTCCAGAGCGTCATTTAGTTGTTCCATATTTTCAAATTCATATTCGCCCTGCAAAATCTTATTCTTTGTTTCTTCGGGCAATTGGTCGGTATATAAATTTGTAACTCTTTTCAAGACATCATTTTCTGCATCAGGTCCCTGGAAGATTGCTATGCGGCCTTTGTAGTCCTTTAATCGGCAGCGTTGCTCCTCCTGTGGACACCAACCATCAACTACCTGGTAGATAGTCAGAGTATTATCTTTAAAATTAACCTGATAACCGTTTTTAAACGGATACAAGGCTCTTAACTGAGCAATATTTTTACCAATAACTTTTTCTCTTTCTTTAAATTCAGAAATTACTATATGGCTACAACGACTGAATTGCTGTTCAAATATAATTTGTGTATCTGGGTTAACGATCTTATCCGGCTCTTTGATCTGCATAACCGGCTTTTCTTCTACCGCACCTGCCTGTAATTCCCGGTAGATAGTAGCAATGTAATAACCGGTAATACCGCTGATTAATAGAACCGCGATTAACACAACCAGATTAATTTTTTTGGTTATCAAATGACTCACCTCTTGGCACTATTTTTTACCAGTTGCTGGTCATTTATACTTATTTTTAGGCAAACTTGTATTTTTGACTATTTTTGATTATTAATTTTAGGTTAATTTTTTGTTTTTTACTTGCATATAGAGCATAAATAAGGTTTATAATGAGAGTAGGAAAGTCAAACTAATGTCAAAGTAATTTGAATTTTCAAAATATTTACTGTTACAAGGAGTAAAAATTCGTCATAAGGGGGCGATTATATTGAAGAACAATATAGACCTGTATCTGTCAGAGTTAAATCGGATAGCCTATGACATACTGGATCCTAATTTTGCAATGGGCGATGCTCCAAACAACTATACCGAAAGCAGTATGTTTTCCGATGTACCTCTCTCAGATGATGACCTGGACATTTTTGACACTATCAGTTGGACTATGAATCTAAATCCAGTAGTGGAACCACAAGCTCCAACGACTAAGACTTCTATGTTGGATTTCGCGAGTCTTGAACAGGCCTGCAGGGTAGCTTTGAACTCAGGCGACTTTTGGGGCGCCGATGATATGGATCTGAACATTCCGGGTACTCTGGATGCAGATTTTGAGTCAGCTATCAATCATCTGACCGAGGAGTGCTTCCCGCTTTCAGAAGAAGATTTATTAGCACAATTTGATAACTGGTCGGGTACACCAATGGATATTTTATCTTTCTATGGTGATGTGGATTATGGTCATAATATTTATGAAGAAGGCTTTGAGATGGATTTGCCCATTAGAATTTTCAGCAGCAATGAGGATGTAATAGTCAAAGCCAGTGTTCCCTGGGTAAAAGTTGACAGTTTTGAAGCTATGGATATTTATTCCAACAACATTAATCTGAAAAGTGTTTTATCTTTATTGCCGGTACGGGTCAATTCCAGAGAAATGAAGGTTAGCTTTATTGATGGTGAATTTAAACTGGAAATGCCTCGGATTGAGGAAAAAGAAACCAAGCTGGGAAAACTGCAATATTAAGTTTAATTTTAAATTTTAACCCTTTAAAGCCTGGCATCCCAGCCAATAGCTTTAAAGGGTTTTTTATCTGGTGACAGTATAGCTGTTCAGGGACGTATATAGGTAAAAGTTATTAATTGAAGGGAGAGAATTTTAAAGGTGTCATACATAACCAAATCATTTCTATCTTTGGTTTTGACCATCATGTTTTTATTCAGTATGGTAATTGTTCCTGTTCAGGCAGCGACTCCGATAAGTTTGGAGCAAGCTATTCAAACAGCTAAAACTTATTTTCCCGTTACAGAAAGTTTTTCTGATTTTTCTTCCGAGTATTCCAGTTCCCCATTTCAATCTGTCTGGAATCTTAACTGGAGTTCAAAAGACGCTGGACAGGGAAGCCTGCATGTAGCTATTGATACCAATACCGGCAATGTACAGGATATGAATTACTGGACCAATAAACCCGTTGATAAAAGCAGCAGGAATATTTCCGCTGAACAGGCTTTAGCTATCGGGGGGAAGTGGTTATCTACTCTGGCTGCGGATAAAATAAAAAACTTACAGCTTGTAACCGGACAAAATCCAATCCCCCTTTCCAACAACGGATATGATACTTTAACACTGCGCTGGCAGCGTTATGAGAACGGAATACCCGTTATCGGTGATGGAGTTACGATGCATATTAATCTATCCTCTCGTGAGTTAACCAGTTATAATCTGCAATGGGTTGAAACGACTTTTCCGGCAGCAGATAAGGCAATAAGCACTGAACAAGCCCTTAAAGTATTTCGGGATGAAAACATGCTGGCCAGGCAATACTTTCTATCTCATTACCGGGTTTTCTCAAATCCCCAATCGTCTCAGCCGGTGCAGTTGGTATATTTACCTGATCACCCCTCCGGAGCTGTAATTGATGCTATCAGCGGTAAACCACTGATTCTGAAACCAGGACAATGGAAATCCATGTATGATAAGGAAATGAATTATTTGTCCGGGGGTATGGGCAGTGCTGATCAATCAGCCGCCACTGTAAGTAAATTAAGCCCGGAAGAAATTGCAGAATTGGAAAAATCCAAAAATATACTCAGCCAGGAGCAGGCTATGGAGAAAGTCAGACGCTGGGTAAGTATACCAGCGGCAGCAGTTTTAACTAATGCCAGTCTGTCGCGCTACTATAATGATCCGGATACCCGGGTGTGGAGTTTTAACTGGGAGATTCCCCAGGGAGAAAACCCTGCTCAGGTGCTTTCTGTCTGGGCAACTGTTGATTGTCAGACCGGGCAGATTTATTCATTCCATCAATCAATTAACCAATCCGGAAATGGTGTCTTGACTGAAACTGAAGCAGAACAACTGGCCCGGGAATTTATAAAACAAATTGAGCCGTTGCTGGCTGATCAACTAGTTTTGGAAAAGCAGAATCAAAATAATATTCCTTATCAAACCAAAGCGGCTGAATTACCCGCAGAATGGGATTTTAGCTTTACACGACTGGTTGACGGAATTAAATTTCCTCATAATGGGGTTAATATAGCTGTATCCGGTATAAACAAACAGGTTATTAGTTATTATCTAAACTGGTCAAAACATGAGTTCCCTCCGGCCAGTGAATCCTTAAGTTCCGACTCCGCTAATGCAATCTATTTGAAGCATACCCCGATGTCCCTAAGTTACAATGTTATTAATTCAGAAAACGCTTCCCGGGAAATAAAATTAGTTTATCAATTACTGCCTGGCAATGATAAAGCAGGCATGGCTATGATTGATGCCCGTAACGGGGAACCACTCGACCATATGGGTAAACCATTATCATCAAGAGTTATTCCGCGTGCTTTTTCAGATATTAATGGTCATTTTGCCGCTGAGGAAATAAATCTGGTTGGCCGGGCAGGGCTGATGTCGGAATATGGCAATTTATTTAAACCTGATGAGAAAATAAATACGCTCACTTTTTTAAGAGCCATGCTGGGTGCTCGGGATGGTGCCAACAACTATGCAGATTCTAATGATGAACAGATTATTAAGATTTGTCAGGAACGCGGTTGGTTAAAAGATAAAGTCCCGGCAAGTGTTTTTCTTACGCGAGAGCTTTTAACCTGTCTCGTGGTTCGCAGCCAGGGTCTGGAATTGCCGACCCGCTATCCGCAAATATTTACGAATCCTTATCCACAGGACAAGAGTATTAATGATTCCAACCTGGGTTTTGTAGCCATGGCTAATGGTTTTGGCTGGCTTTATTTACAGGATGCCTTTAACGCCAATGATGAAGTAACACGGGGAGAAGCAGCTTATACACTGGTGAAAAGCCTGCATAATTAAACAGTTAAATCATTTTTTCGTTAAATTCTTTCATAATAACACTATGCAGATTTTGAATTGCCCGGTATCATTAACTTAACGATGCAAAACCATTCATACAAAAGAAGATTTTGCTAAAAATTATTTTTAACATCTAAGGAGGCTGTATTTATGGAGTTCAAAACAATTATTCTCGAAAAAACCGACCACCTGGCCACCATCACCTTTAATCGCCCTGAGGCAATGAACGCTTCCAATGCTCAGTCGGTAGCCGACATGGCCGCTGCTGTTGCAGATATTGAGGCTGACGACAATGTGCTGGCCGTCATTGTAACCGGAGGAACCAAAGTATTTGCTGCCGGCGGAGACATCAAATACTTTTCGGAAGCAGGCCATTTGGAAATGGAAAGCTTTATTGCCAAATGCCATGCTATTCATGACACCATAGCTGCCTCACCCAAGCCCTATATTGCAGCTGTTGGCGGTTTGGCTCTGGGCGGAGGCATGGAAATGGCACTGGCATGTGATATCCGTATCGCTGCTGACAATGCTATTTTTGGCATGCCGGAAATAAACATAGGTATCATTCCCGGTGCCGGAGGAACCCAGCGTTTGCCGCGTGTAGTAGGCTCCGGATGGGCCAGACACCTAATACTGACCGGTGAAATGATTGATGCAGAAACTGCATTTAAAATCGGATTGGTTACCAAACTGGTACCTGCAGATGAACTACTCGCCACCGCAGAGAAACTTGCCAAGAGTTTATCGCGTAAAAGTCCTATGGGAGTGCGCAGTGCAATTAAATGTATAAATATGAGTGAAACTTGTGATATGCCTACCGGTCTGGCTTATGAGCAGAAAGCCTGGGCTTTCCTCTTCTCCGGTTCCGATAGAGCTGAAGGAATGAAAGCATTCCTGGAAAAACGCCGTCCGGTGTATATTAATAGGTAGCCAATATAGTATTCAGTATTTCAAGGGCGATATTAAGTAAAAATCTTAATATCGCCCTTTGTACTGTTTTAAAACACTTAATATGTGGCTATGCCCATGATCACAGG
>JAQVWB010000149.1 GCA_028698695.1 Syntrophomonadaceae bacterium
TTTGCAGCAAATCGATACCAGTAACCCTTTCCTTTACTGGGTTATGCAGCTTCCTGGCCGCCCAGACAATTCCTATGCCATCAGGAGTAACCAGATCAGCCATGTTGATAAGTTCCCGCAGTTCTTCATCATATTGAGCCTGATATAATATTTCTGCATTTAAGGTGATAATCTGGGAGGCGGTATGACTATTTATGAGGCTTTCTATCTTATCAACCGTTTGTTGCATGCTCAAATTATCAATCCTGCATCCCAAAATCCGGGTCTCCATTAATTATCCCCCTTAACTTGTAGAGCATCGTTTAAATCATTATTAGATTATTGCCTGCTGTTTTCCTGCTTCTTTCATTTTCCTGATATAAACTGCGTAAAAAAAATCCTGCCAAATGGCAGGATTTAAAAGCCTTATAATTCTATTTATACTCTTCCAACTTCATCAATGGCTACCTGGTTTAATTCATCTTCGGCCTGAACAACTTTCTGTAAAGCTTCATAGGCCCGTACTACACTAATCAACGTAACCATTTCCTCTACTGCATTAGCATTGGACTCCTCCAGAAATCCCTGCTTGATTCCCGCATTATCCACCGGTTCAGGATTCTCCGCATTAAATAGATTGTCGCCCAGTTTTTCCCACGCCTGTGGGTCTTCAAGACGATATACTCCCAGTTGGGCGTATTCTTCGTTTTCATAAGTAATTATTCCCCGTGAGTCAACGCTAAATTCACCTTCTATAAAAATGCGTTCACCATTAGTATCCAGTACGGGAAAACCATGACTGGTAGTGAGCATTCCGCCATCTTCGGTAACAGATATTTTAAATTCTCCGCTGCGGGTATAACGAATACCCTCAGGTGTTTCTACTACAAAGTATCCATCACTGCCCAGTGCCAGGTCAGTATAGTTGGAAGTTCCTTTTAAATGACCCATGCTGTAATCGGTATGAATAGTGCTGACGGCAGCTCCTGTACCAAGCGTTCCTATGACAACCGGTGTTTGCGCCATTCGCCTGCCGCTGGAATCAGTTTTTACTTCTCCCAGGCGGCTCATTAGCATTTCCGGAAAGGCACCGGTAACAGCAGTAGATTTTTTAAAACCAGCTGTTGACACATTAGCCAGATTATTGGCCACTACATCCTGTCTGGCCATTTGATTCATCATCCCTGCAGCAGCGGTATATAATCCTTTAATCAATGGGTTTGCCTCCAGAATTATTACTTTATATGTATATCGAAAAAATGATTAAATACCTTTACTACAAGATACGTCTACTTATTTTACTGCCCGTCCTCGACAACAGATTCATTTCAACCAATGCTTTACCGGTGCCTTTTGCTACACAACAAATTGGATCATCGGCAATATGAACCGGCAGGTTAGTCTCTTTGGATAACAAAATATCCAATCCATCCAGCAGGGCTCCTCCCCCGGTCATTACTATTCCATTATTCACTATATCTGCAGCCAGTTCCGGAGGGGTTATTTCCAAAACTTTTTTTACTCCTTCAATAACTGCAGTTATTGGTTCCTGCATGGCTGCCCAACTTTCCTCGGCGGTAATATTGATAGTCTTGGGCAGACCAGTCAATAAATCTCTGCCTCTTACTTCCATGGCATTGGCTTTATTTATCTTTGTAACATATGCAGTTCCTACTCTCATCTTAAATTCTTCCGCAGTTCGTTCTCCAATCATGAGGTTATATTCTCTTCTAATATAACGAACAATAGCTTCATCAAATTTGTCGCCACCTACACGCAAAGATGTATTGCAAACTATGCCTCCTAATGAAAGTACTGCAATATCAGAAGTACCACCACCAATATCCACGACCATATTACCAGTAGCTTCGGAAATATTTATTCCTGCTCCCAGGGCTGCTGCCAGAGGTTCCTCAATTATAAAAGCCTGTCTGGCTCCGGAAGCTAATGTAGCCTGGCGCACAGCCCGTTCCTCTACGTCAGTAGCACCAGTTGGTATACAGACAATTACGCGTGGTTTAAAAAACATACGACTGCCAATAACTTTACGCACAAAATAGGTTAACATTTTCTCAGTAGTATCATAGTCGGCAATAACACCCTCTTTCAGGGGGCGTATTGCTACAATATGACCTGGCGTTCTGCCCAGCATTTGCCGGGCCTCTTCACCAACCGCAATTACTTTATCAGTATTACGATCTATAGCTACTACAGAGGGTTCATGAAGAACAATATCTTCACCTTTTTTAAATACCAGAACGCTGGCCGTTCCCAAATCAATGCCGATGTCCTCTTCAAAGCACATATTTATCGGTGCCTCCCTGTAAATACTTCATAGTCTAGCATTATTTTACCTTATTCGCGTTTTTCTTGCTATGAAGTTTTTTTACATCAGCTATGTTGTCCGGCATATTTTTGCCGGGTAGCCTCTCCTCCCCGTATATGGCGTTCAGCTTTATTCTGCTCTAAAATATGTTTTACTTCTCCCGCTAAAAGACGATCAATTCTGGGTAGTCTTTCGGCCACGTCCTTGTGCACAGTGCTTTTACTAATCCCAAACACTTCCGCAGTTTGTCGAACCGTGTCTGAGGTTTGAATAATATGATGGGCAATTTTTACCGCCCGTTTTCTAATATAGTTTTGCATAACTTGCCTCCCCCGGTTTAATTAATTAAATATATTCAACCGGAGGGGTTTTTAAGAACATTAGAGTCTTATTTTCTCCAAACTAACCCCTGTATAATATTTTCGCAGGATTTGTTCATAGGATTTATTGGAGATGGCTAATCCATTAGCTCCATATTGGCACATGCCAACCCCGTGACCGTAACCACGACTATTAATAATAATTCCGTTGGAATTGGTTTTGAATTGCCACCAGGTTGAGGGTAAATCCAGATCATGACGGACGCTGGATGCACTAAAATGCCGACCGTTAATTATTACTTCCCGGGCGCGTCCTGCTGGTCGATAAGGTATGATTTTGATTTCATAAATTCTTTCTTTCAGGTTCAATTGTTTTCGTAAATCATTCCAGGAAATATTTTGTTTACTGTTATAAAAACGGGATTGCATACAATATTGACATTTAACTGCCTTTAGATAAGGTACTGAATTTCCCCAAACCTCTTCAGCATCTGCAGTACAACCTCCACAGGTGGAATGATATAAAGCATCTATAAGTTTACCGTCATATAGCATTACTTCTCCACGGGTTGCATTTACAGCCAATGCTACTTTATTCCATAGTTTATCCTGTTTATCTCCATGTCGCCGCTTGAATTCTTCGTAAGGACAATACGCCTGACAGGAATAAATATCATCTGATAAATCTGCATTAAGAGGATAACTATGGTTTTCAATAATTTTGCGTAACGCATAAGTTCTCGCGCACACCGCCTGAGCTTTAAGGGCTTCCAGTTCGAAATTGGCCGGCATTTCAGCCGCAACTGTTCCAATTATGTACTCCTCCAGTGGTAATTCAATGACCTGATGTTGCTCACTCAGATATAATTTTATATATAAGTCTTCGCTTTTATCAGGTTGTTTACATTTGATTATTATTGCCGTAATTATAGTCAAACTTATAAGGAATATTAGAATTAACTTTCTATTCTTATCCATAAAAATAGGTATGAAAAAGGCATGGTATTAATGCTAATACCATGCTTATATTCTGCTAATTTTAGCTCCCAGGTTATTAACTCTTTCCACAATGCCCTCATAACCACGGTCAATGTGTTCACTGTTCATTATGGTTGTTGACCCCCGGGCAGTTAAACCGGTAATTAATAATGCCGCTCCGGCCCTTAAATCAGTAGCTTTTACGCGGGCGCCCGTAAGGCTTTTTTTGCCTCTTATAATAGCGGTCCGACCTTCAATTTTTATTTTGGCACCCATTCGCAACAACTCAGCTACATGCATAAATCGATTTTCAAATACTGATTCGGTCACTATACTGCTACCATTAGCCCTGGTAAGATAGGCCATAAATTGCGCTTGCATATCAGTTGGGAAACCAGGATAAGGTAAAGTTTTTATATATACCGGTTTAATTTCCCGTTCACGATTTACTGTTATTTGATTGTCGGCTTCGATTACTTCAGCGCCAGTTTCAATTAATTTTGCAGTAATAGCTTTTAAATGCTCGGGAATTATATTCTTTATGATTACTTCCCCTCCGGCTGCAGCAGCAGCCAACATATAAGTTCCGGCTTCAATGCGATCAGGAATAGGTGTATATTCAGTAGCGGTTAATTTTGTTACTCCTTCAATTTTTATAACATTACAGCCGGCCCCCGTGATTTTTCCTCCCATACTGTTGATATAATTGGCTAAATCCACAATTTCCGGTTCCAGTGCTGCATTTTCTATATAAGTGACTCCTTCAGCCAGAGCTGCAGCCATCATAATATTTTCGGTAGCTCCTACACTGGGGAAATCAAGGTATATATGGTTACCTCGTAACGAATTGGCTTTAGCAATTACATCTCCGCCACTCATACTAATTTTGGCACCTAATGCTTCAAAGCCTTTTAAGTGTAAATCAATTGGTCGGGTACCAATTGCGCATCCTCCTGGCAAAGCAACTCTAACCATTCCTCTTCTGGCCAGTAATGGTCCCATTACCAAAAATGAAGCTCTTATTTGTCTGACCAATTCGTAAGGCGGATGATTACTCTCTATTCCTCCGATAAACTGCAGACTTCTACTGTATTGGTCAATCGATACCCCTAAACTTGATAAAACCTTAGTTATTACCTCGACATCCTTTATATTTGGTATACGATTGATTTTACGAGGCTCATCCGTTAATAACGAAGCTGCCAGGATTGGTAATATAGCATTTTTCGATGAACCAACTTCAACTTCTCCGTATAATGGTGTCTGTCCTATTACTTGTATCTCCACCTCCTAATTACCACCCCCTTTATTAAACTTCAACTGCCCTATATTAACAGACTTCTCCACATTGCTTTTTTACTGCTACTTACTCCTCACTCCTCGCGCCTCGTTTCTGTACTCCTTATCCAACTCCAAACCTGACTTCAAACCCTTTACTCCAACTACTCACTTTAACCCCTCACTCCTCACCACTCGCTCCTTACTCCCATACTAGTAATCTCCCAAAATTAATGGGGATC
>JAQVWB010000150.1 GCA_028698695.1 Syntrophomonadaceae bacterium
GTTCAGTTTCACCCGGTGCCATTAGTGAAAATTATGATATACTCGAGCCGGTAATTATACAGGGAGATAATTTTAATATCAACAATAATATAACCGTCAAGTTTAATGATATCTTAGCTTACCGGGTTGAAGTGAAGACCGATGCTCAGGAGAAGAAGTATCTGCAGGTGCTGTTGCCCCGGGGCAGCAAGCGCTTGGAACCTAGTATTTATAATGTAACTGTGCAAAACAGTGAGGCTTGTGGGCAGACATTGTTGGGAGCCCTTAGTGTAGTAGCTTCCTCCAGTGGAGATATTTATCGTGAAGGACAAAGAATAAGAACTGATTATCGCAGCAGTCAGGGTGTTTCCGTGCGTGTGCTTGCCAATACTGTTAGTTTAAAATCCGGTTATAAGAAGATTGCTTATCTGCAGCTGGATATTGATCAACTGTTGGGGGAAAATCGTTTGGGCCGAATTATCAGCCTGGATGATGACAGCTGGTATGAGGAACTGGAGACCCAATCGCGTTGGGCGGCGGGCAGCTTTTTTGACCTGCGCGTGAAGGATAAAAGTGATAGCAGGGCTTTTGTAAGAACGGGCCGGGTTGCCCCGGTTCTAACCGGAGGGCTGTGTAAAGAAATACAACCGTTTAAACCCTGTTCGCCTTTCCTGGAAGTAAGCCTGCATAATGTGGGTGTGGACCAGTATAATCTGCGCATCCCCTTTGACCCGCAGGAGTGTATGCGGTTTAAAGTGCTGCGCTATGATGAAGAGCTGCGTACCTGGAATGATCACCCGGCTTTTATAAGCCGCTGGGATCACTGGGCGGAGTTAAACTATAATCAAAGTGGTATATATGTGGTTGTAACATATTAAATAGACGCTGATCCCTTATAGAGTAATCTGATTTATTCTTAGCAGGGCTGGGGCATTTTTTGTCAAAACCAAAGGAGGCCGGAGGCCTCCCCTCTATAAACTTCAAGTTTTCGGTTTCTAGTTCTTCTAGATATTATTTACGGGAAAAATGACGAATTTAGGAAAGATTTTTTTCACCCGGTTTGAGAATCGGTCAAGTTTTTTCCTGCAAATATCGATAATTATTCCAATACTATTATATTAGCTCTATATTTGTTATTAACATTATTAATAGATGTTCAGGGGGTAACTATGAGAAAAATAAGAAAACCTTTGGCTTTAGGGTTGTTTGTTTTAATGCTGGTCAGCTTTTTCCCGGCCCTGACAGCTCCAATTATGGCTGCTGACCCGGTGGTAATCAGCAATGTATACATTGAACGAACTGATAACGAAGTATTGGAGACGGTCAGTGGCGTAATAGAGATAAATGGCAGCGGTTTACAGGATGTTATGGTTAATGTTTTTACTACCGGGGGCGGTGGAGGTAAAATACTGGGCACGCAAATAGGGAAACGGGTTAATAATTTTGATGGTTATGTGAAATTTGAACTGACCGGATCGGAAATGAGGTCTATTATATTCAGTGACGGTATTTACGTCGGCGGCATTAGAGTAGAGGTAGATGATGGGGACTTTGCTACGGTTAATAGTGTTGAGCCTAAAGTAGTTTATATGAGTGATTCGTTTAATATAAACGGTTCCAACCTGGCTTCGCTGTCCGCCGGGTTATATCGGGATGCGTTAGAATTTGGCAACGGAACGCTTAACGGAACGATTACCCGCGAAGATACTGCCATAACTGTCTCCAATGTATCCGGTGACCCGGGAATGCATGATTTGATATTTACACGCACTAATACCGGAGTGGCTAATGTAACCGAACAGGTCAGGATTCGTCGGCTGTATCAAAATCAGATAAGAATGGTTCAGCTTATGAATGTATCTGGTCTGGAGATGTATCCCAATAAAGGGGTACCGGGCAAGACCACCGTATTTTTTCAGGCGGAGAATCTAGATAAGGCTTCAGTCTTTTTCCAGCGCAAAAGCAGTGATCCGTTCTATACTTCCAATATGGGTACAGATCACGAATACATACCTGACCCCGCCGGCAAGGATATTATCAAGGTAAAAGTCCCCAATATTACTCCCGGGACTTATCAGGTATACCTGACCAACTTTATGACCAATCCACCGGCCGGCCAGGATTTACGCAATAATATTACCCGCCAGCAGTTGGTAGGGGAGTTTATAGTAATCAGCTCAGCTGATGCGGCGGAAATCATTTCGGTTTCTCCATCCCAGGGACCTAACCTGAGCAGTAATGCCGTTACCGTAGTAGGCTATAATCTGGATGAATTGTATATTGATAATCTTACTATTACCAATCCCAACCGAACAATTAGTACTTCAGCGGATCTTAAGACTCTGCAAATTAATTACGGTACTGGAACTTATAATCCCGGTGGAGGGGGAAAGACGGTTACCATTACCCGTACTATTCGTGTGATTATTGGCAAGGATAGTGAGTTTCAGGCGGAAGACCAGCAGGCTTTTCAGGATAAAGGATATGATACCTTGCGCATTAATACGCAGCCTATTGCTGACAGTGAAATTATCAGTGACCCATCCAAAGATGTGGTGGTGGATATAACTACTACTTTACAAGCTAGTCCGACGGAGAAATATGAGTTTCGCGAACTGGCTGTAAAAGAAAATGGTTTTTTATACATTAAAAGCTATACCGAGCCGCAGACGAGCAAAGTAACGCCGGATAGGATTCAGGTAATCAGCGGAGCCGGCGGGTATGTTACCAAGGAAGATTTGGTTATCAGTATTACCGGAAGCAATTTCATGGTAAGCAAGTACAAACCACCTGTTGGCGAGGAGCAGATTTTGTATCCAATAGTTGACCTGGGTGGTTCAATTATTCTGAAGCGGGAAGGCAAGAATAAAAGCAATATGCAAATAAAGAATGCGACTACCGGCATTTGGAGCAATGTGAGCGGTGCCAGTATGGAGGTATTAAATAATTCTACCGTAATTGACGGTTCAGCCGGCAAGGAAATTGGTAATCGTATTGTTTTGCGTATTCCTGAAGGGTTACCGATTCTGGAAGAGCGCCTTAATTTCCCCACTTATATTGAAGTTACCAATCCGAAAAAGAGTTCTAATGAATATGGTTACCCGGTTCGCAAGGATGATATGGTTCAGTTTGTAACTGTTGAGGAAGCTAAAACCCCGGTAATAAATTCAGTGGTTCCCAATGTGGGAGCAACAGTTGGAGAAAAAGGGGTAAAAATAATCGGTTATAATTTTCAGGCTGATGTAAAGGTTTATTTGGATGGAGAAGAAATAAGCGGCATAAAACGGGACCCCTCTTCGCAGTTAATTACCTTTGATGCCCCGCCCGGACGGGAGGGTATTACCCGTCTGGTAGTAGTTAACCCTGAGGGCGGAGCCGATTCGGCTGATTTTATCTATGTAAAGACTCAGACCGAGCCAAAGATAACCTCGGTCTCCCCGCCGGAGGGTACGATTGGTACTTTGTTGCTCGTAAACGGGGATGTGTTTTTGTCGCCTGACCCGACCAGCAGCGAAGAGGGCATTGGAATTTACCGCTTGATGGGTGCTCGGGTTTTACTTGGAGATCAGGATGTAAACAACTATTATTACCGACCCAATACGAATGATATTGCTCTGCAAAATTACAGCGCTCCGGCCGGGAGTGAAATTTTACGCATCTCGTCGGGGCAGGTGGTTTTAGATGATGCCTGGTACAGTGTCTTGCTTAAGGATGAAGTTGCCGGGAAGTTTTATATTCTAAAACCAAACGCCAGCGGACAAACAATTCTCACCGATGGTATTACGGAATATATTCTGTCAGTTGATGCGACAGGCATAAAGGCGGAGGCGACTGGTGGGCAAACCCATGTTATTACCGTGGGAAATAGTACTGTCAGCCTGGGTACAACTGTATTGACTTTAAAGACCCCTTATTATATTGATCCTGTTAGTGGCCTGATTACCGGAAATCGTGCCCGTGTAGTAGATAACGGCAGAAGAATTCTGGTTACGGTTCCTGACCTCGGTGTACAGGGATTATACGATGTTACCGTAGTTAACCCCGATACCAAACGCGTAACCCTGAAGGATGCGTTTAAGTTTTACCGCAGTCCTCAGCGGATACCTGTCATAGACAGTATTGTACCTAACCAGGGTTCAACTGCAGGTGGCTATTTCGTGGAAATTACAGGAGATAATTTCGAAGATACCGGTGCCATAAAAACGCGGGTATTTATAAATGGAATCGAAGTAGCTGCAGCAGATACTTATGTTAGTCCCGATGGTACGAGCGTGCGTATAAAAGTACCGGCTTATCCGGGTGATTTACGCAAGGAATTGGGAGTAGACAGCAAGGCAGTTCCGGTAGTGGTAGTTAATCCTTCGGATGGTGGAAGTATCGGTATTGATAATGGCTTTATTTATGTGGTACCAACCAGCCAGCCGGTAATTGATCAGCTGACAAAAACCGGCGGCTCGGCTGCCGGAGGGGAATATGTGCAGATTATCGGGCGGGATTTCCGGTATTATGAACCTTATAAAGATGTAAATGCTAATTTTAAATTTGATGATGGCATTGATATCCTGCTAAATGACCTGAATGGTGACGGAGAATGGACTGATTTACGCACTTATTCAAATACTTCTGAGTTAGATGAGGATGATAAAAAGATATTGCCTCAGGTTTATTTTGGAAACACCCTGGCTACCGTATTGGATTTTGGAAACGGGTTTATTGGTGTAAACACCCCTTCCGGCAGTGCCGGGACGGTTCAGATATGTGTGGTAAATAACGATTATGGTATTTCCAATAGCAAACCTTATATTTATTCAACTTCCAAGCCTCAGATTACTAAAGTTATTCCCGATGTAGGCAGAAAACAGGGTGGCGAAAATGTAGAAATTCATGGCAGTGGTTTTAATCCCAGTCGTATTAACCTGTTGCAATCGGATGGTTCTATAGTTGCCGAGGAAAGACCGTTGCTGCGTTTTGGAAATCTTAGTGCAACTGCCGATATAGTAGGGGGCAGAGTTCCCAATTTGCAAGTTACCGGAAATCTGAAGGCGAATTATGATGCCAATCAGCAGAGTATTACGCTGACCCTGGCCCCAAGTCAACAGGTGTGTTTTCAGCGCACTTTTACC
>JAQVWB010000151.1 GCA_028698695.1 Syntrophomonadaceae bacterium
ATTCCTTTAGCCGAAGCCACCATTTATCTGTGTCTGGCTCCTAAAAGCAACTCCAGTAAAATAGCCATTGATAATGCTATGGCCACGGTCAGAGAAATGTCCCGCATAACAGTACCCGCACATATAGCCGATAGTTCTCACTCTCAGGCTTCCCGACTGTTGAAAAAAGGTCAGGGCTATAAGTATCCCCCCGACTTTGGCGGATATGTAGAACAATCTTATTTACCTGACGAATTGAGCGGCTTAACTTTATATAAACCAAGCGGCAAAGGTTATGAAGCCAATTTAGCAGACTTTATGAACAAACTGCCTAATCTGAAAAATAGAAATAAAAAATCAGATAATTAAAGATTTTACCAAACAAAAACCGCCTGACAAAAACAGACGGCTAAAAAGTCGTAAAAACATTGCGACAGCGGGCGGATCTCCACTGTCGCAAACATTTAAGTATAACTAAGCCAGCACTTCATTAATGACTGTCTGAAGCTGGTTTTTATTTTGTGCTCCGACAATGCGCTTTACTTCCTGCCCACCTTTGAAAAATATCAGGGTTGGAACTCCACGAATTCCATATTTTACTGCCACGGCCTTATTGTCGTCCACATTTACTTTTCCCACATTCAGTTTTCCACTATTGTCAGTTGCCAGGCTATCTACAATCGGACCAACCATTTTACAAGGGCCACACCAGGGAGCCCAAAAATCTACTAAAACCGGTAATTCTGACTTTATAACTTCCTGTTCAAAATTAGTTTCGGTTAATGCCTTTACTTCCGCCATGATTATCCCTCCTGAATAATTATTTTATAAGCCGGCTCATGGTAGTCATTATCTCCTGAAATACCTCGGAATTACCCTGCTCATCAAGAGCATTGTCCAAACATTCATGAGCATGACATTCAAATACCATTAACCCGACTTTATTCACTGCTGCTCTGATTGCTGCTATCTGATTAAGAATTTCATTACACTCAGCTTCATTTTCAACCATACGTTGAACACCGCGAACCTGACCTTCTATTCTTCTTAATCTGGTCAAAATGTCTTTCTGATTATCAGCCTTGGATACCATTCCTTATACCCCCCTCGGGTATCTTTAATACAGTATAAGAATAAAGATTTAAAAAGTCAATATTTATATCCATATTTTTCTCTGCAGTTATTACAGGAATACTTTTGTCGTAAATGAGACTCGCAACAACTTCCAATAGAAAAAGGGGTGCCAGGCAAACCCTGAGACACCCCTTTAAAAACCAGCTTTACCAGAGTAAATAATATACTCCGATTCCAATCCCCATAGCTATTATTATCCAAATAAGTGTACGTATCAATTCATTTTTAACTTGTTTGGTCAGTTCCTCCACCCTGTAATTCCTCCTCCAGCAATATTATGCCTATATAATTTTATATTATAACACTTTTATGTATAGTTTTATAATTCCATTTTGTTGCTATTTCTTTATATTATCAGGTCCTACAGCC
The DNA here is from genome assembly GCA_028698695.1 of Syntrophomonadaceae bacterium. Classification (GTDB taxonomy): domain Bacteria; phylum Bacillota; class Syntrophomonadia; order Syntrophomonadales; family Syntrophomonadaceae; genus JAAYBS01. The sequence goes on from JAQVWB010000151.1 coordinate 1,483, forward strand.
AGGACGGTATCAACAGCAGGCTTAATATCCTGGGCAAGCAATAATCGTACGGTTTCTTTTCCCTGTCTTGATTCAATCTGATACAGGTTGATAACTGTGCCGTCACTACCCTCGCTGATTAATACCTGTTTGTCAGGCATAAGCTTACGGTCGATCACATAATCAGTTTTGGCAGGTAATATTTCTTCTTCACTAAACAAAGAAATTTTGGTAGTTTGATCGCTTGATTCGCCAATTATCTGACAGCATAGAAAATTTTCTTCTCTATAGGCCGTTATTGCAATTGCACTCTTAAAATGGTTGCTTATTTGCAATTTATCCTGATTTGTAATCAAACCTGCTTGTTTCGCAGCCTTCATAACCAGATTAATCGCTTTCAATTGGTTATTGGTCAATGGTTCAAGCTGATTAATTTTTAAAATGTCATTTATGTATATAGTTTCATCAGGTAAAATAATCTGTTCATGAAAGTGCATAAGAACATCATCTATTTCATTACTGTTTTCGTATGAGGTTATAGCTGCTACAGCCAATACATCCTTAATATTCTTAATATCATGCAACCTTACCCGCGGAGATATTTTTTTATAAACCAATTCAACCGGCCCCAGATTTCCTGATTCCAGTTCTTTGTACAAAGGATACTTTGAGGCATATATGTCTATGTTTAAGCCATGCTGATCAGCAATGTATGTATAATTTTTACCTTTGAACCCGAATTGTGCATCTTTGGCAGGCCGGTCATAGGTCCTTTTCACCTGTTTCAAATGGTTAATTATTTGTTCTTCGTTCCAGGAAAATACCGGGGATATTTGTCTTGATTTCCCCCGGATTATTACTGACTTTAATACTGAATTGCCACCGGCTTCTTCAGCCAAATATTTATCAGTTTTCTCAATCGTAGCAACCGGATTATATTCAATACCAAATAAGGGTAGTGGAATATCAAGGGTTTTATCATCAATTAATAATTGCAGATGATTCCCCCATGAAGAAATAAGACCGGACTTCAATTGCTGCAAAGCCTGGTCCTTCTCCATATTACCAATATTTGTTCCCCCAACTATAATATTGGAGGGATATTTTCGGGCATCCCGCTCAGCAAGTATAAAGGAAGCAGTAGTGATAGTAATTACTACTGCCAATAATATGCTTAACACCCCGTGATAATATTCTATTCTGGGCTTTTCCATTACAATACTCCAAAATCAGTTTACTTGGCACAGTGAGATAATTCGAGGAATTTATCTTTAGCTTCGGCCAATTTTATGATATCTTCATTTATTACTGTACCTTCGCCTATTATTACCTGTCCATTATCATCTTTAATGTCCTGGGTTACCTTTTTCCCCATAATAAATTCCCTTTGACGTTGTTTGAACAGTGCGGTGCCATCACTGCTACCGTTAGTGTTCCGAGAAATTTCTTCCTCACTTGATGCGGCTGTTTCCTGAGGTATTTCTATCGTATCATCTGCATCCTGGCGAACTACAACAACATCACCGCCATAAGTCAATACCTGATCAGAATTGATAACCTCAATTTTGTTCTCATCCTCTATAGTTTTATATTCCAAACGTGTAATCCTGCCAGTGGATTCTTCGATTTCATACTCGCTGATTACACCAATCAAGTTACCACGATTAGTTAATACCCGACTGCCTTTAACCTCAATATTTCTTTCCAGCAAATTATTCGCATTAGCTGTTTCACTAATATGGGTCAGCAAAGTCTCGCTTTCAGTAGTTACGGCATGTTCGCCAATTCCTGCTACTGACCGGTATGATAATACACGCGCACCCACATACCAGCTTCCATTGCTCACCATGATATAATCAACTTTTCCCTCTTCCGGATTGATAAGAAGGTCTTTAACCTGTCCAATCTTACGCCCATCAACTATAGAGAAGACTGGCAGACCTATAATCTCCTGGGTTCTTTTCATTTTTTCTACTCCCTTCCGCTCTCCAGTAATTCAATTTCCTCTGCCACCTTCAACCTGACTAGACGAGGTACAGATGAGGCAGGCATATTACCCATACGCAACCGCGTCAGTTCTCGAATAAGTACCTCAATATAAACAATCTGTTTATTTATTTCCCTAATTATAGCAGGTTCAACTTGAGTAAATCCAACCAGTTGATTAAGTATTTCTTTTGCTTTGGAAAAAGCTCCAATCTCTTTATAAATATAAACTCTTTCAAGGCCCAACAAACAGCGCATACCTTCACCCTGAGCAAGTTCATAAGCCCTGGCAAACGCTTCTCCTGCTTCCAGTATGCGTCCCTGCAGCTTGTAATCAAATCCCCGACCAACCAGATTGAGAACCTCATCAGATTCAACCGGGTCGACCAGTTTTTCCGGCAATGGCCTGAATTCATTTCCTATTTTTTCATCTTCAACCGGTGTTTTGTCTACAGCCTTATCCGACTCAATAATATCCGGTTTTTTATTAAGCGACTCTTCATCATCTGTATTTGATTCAATATTCTCCTGTTCTACTTTGTATCCAGTAACTTCCCCGCTATTTACCTCTGTATCAGGCAGATCATCACGTGTCTCCGGTTCAATCACTATGTCCTGTACTTTTTCATCAGTTACTTTTTCTACATCTGCCACTTCTTCAATATCTGCAACAACTGCCACAGCCGTTTCCTCATTTGTTATGTTTGCCTCCAGCCAACCTTGTCTGTCATCTTCCGAATGAACATTTAAATCTGTTAATTGGTCCGTATCAATATTAACTGAGCTAATCCTTTCTTCCAAATCAAAGCTAACTTCTTTTTCTTCTGTGGGTTGAACTTCCCTGGCAGGTTCGTCATTTTGATTTATTGATGAGCTCGTTACTTCATTATTGCTGCCGGTTACTTCTTCAAAATTCCCCGCATTTGCCCCCAATGGCTGTCTTAATTGTACTACTTGCATTAACCAGGGGTACATAATAAAGACTGCCATTACTGCCAGTGCCATAATATATACTATTATGGATGTTACCGTACCTAATCGGGACATTGAAATAGGGAATAAAACAATCATTAAAAATGAAACCACATTAACGATTATAATATCCCTGGTTTCATAACCATCTTTGTGTAATAAGTAAGTCATGATTAAACCAATGGGAATGAAAATAAAAATTATATACAAAACATATTCCTGCATAATTTACCTCTTATTTATAATCACTGTAAATTTCGACAGACTTATTATGATTTCCTGCAAAAAAGCGTTTTTTGTTGCTTATATAAAACTACTATATTCTTCCAACCTGATAATGTATTCTAATATGATAAATTTTGACAAACATTGTAATAATCCTGCCAAGCTGAAATTTTCTGTTTTATTATGTTCCGTAATGTTAAATGCTCTTGTTTTAATCCAGGAATTTTTTTTTGGAAGGTTTTTACCTATTAAGGAAGGATAATTTTTTATTGATGGCGAATAATTCATACTGAGTGGTTTTAGACTATTATAGTCTGCAGTGTAGAACGAAAAAAATATTTAAGGGGGAAATTTAATGAAGGACGTATTTGTAGTAGAAGCTGCCCGTACACCTGTTGCCCGCGCTGGCAAGCAATCCTGGTTCACCAATGTTCGTGCC
>JAQVWB010000152.1 GCA_028698695.1 Syntrophomonadaceae bacterium
CTTGATGGAGAGTTTAAAGTTGGATTTGCTGAACCAATAGAGACGAGTACTCTGCAAATAAGTTTAAACCGGACGGGCACCTTAAAGACGCCAGTTCAGAACCAATCCTCGGTGGCGTTCACTTATGAGCTCACACAGAATAATAGCAGCCTTAGTGTAAAAACTAATGCCTTGCTGGAATATGGCACCTATTATGAGTTGGTATTGGCGGCAGGTTTGAAGGACATTCAAGGAAACACCACTGCAACTGAAGAAAAAGTTGCCTTCTGCACGGTTCCATTTAAGCAGCCGGTTTATAAGGTAACAAAGAATGGTCAGGAAGTTAATAGTGTGCAATTAGGTGAGTCTTACCAATTAGTTGCTACGCTGGAAAACGGCAGCGATAAAACGCAAACAGTTGACGCAATTCTGCAATTACGCGGTGGAAAAGGTGTACGCGAAAATTACGGCGGCACCGTTTTGGCACAATCCTCTCAGGAGATCAACAAGCTGAAATCGGGGGAGAATACTGATATTACAATTGACTTCACCATTCCCCAGGATATGGACAGTTTTGAAATCTGCGCAGATATTTTTGCCTGGGAAAAGGATGGCAAGAGTGCCGGCAGCAAGCCCTTTCATTTCAGTTGTCCGGTTGAATAAGCGGCAGACTGAATAAAGACACAGTTTTTTTAAAGCAAAAGGAGGGGAAGTTTTATGGCGCGTAAGTTAAGGCTAGCGGCTCTTATATCCTTATTGATGGTAGCCGTGATAGCGTCTCAGGTTTTGGCGGCACCTTCGGTTCGATTTACTTTAAATGGTGCCAAAGAAAGATTTAACGCCGGTGCAGTACTGATGCTATATGGGCGAGCCGAAGATAGTGGTATGGCACTACCGGACACAGATATATTAATCAAAGTAGCTTCTGGTGGCAACCAGATTTACTGGTCACAAACCCGCAGTGATTATAACGGATATTTTAGAACCAATTTTAATCTGCCGGCTGATGCTTCCGGCAATATGTCGGTATCGATTACGGCATTGGAGAAAACCGAAACTAAAAGCTACAACTTGGGTGTTTCGGAGTCGGGATTAATATTTGCCAATATTGGCTTTTCAAATAGCATTGTCAACCAACGGGTTCCGATTACTGCCAACGAAATATTACTCGTGTTTGACAGCAACGTTAACTATTTTAAAAATAATTCAGCCAATGCGGATCTTAAATTTTTGGGGCAAAATGAGAGAAATGCTGATTGTGCAAGGATTTATGAAAAGGAAACCGGTAAGCGTTTGAATACATCAGTAACATTGGTTTCCAACGACTCTGAAGGACTGCAGGAGATAAGTTTTTACAAGCTGGATGGAACCCAGGACTCGAATATTCGAAGGAGAATTATACCAGTTACTCTAAATGAATCCCTGCAATATAATACCACCTATCGCGTGGCAATCAGCGCTGACATGGCAGCCAACAACAGCGGTACACTGAGTCAGAACGAGGTAGTTGAGTTCACTACCGAATCAAAATCTAATCCATACACGATAATCCCGGTGACGGAACAGAGTATCACCAGTAACGGAGGTACTATCAGCCAAAACAGTGTTACCATAGTTATTCCGCCTAACGCAGTCAGCAGTGATATTATGGTTTCAGTAGATAAGATTTCCGATCCATCGGGGCTGCCATTAGACAATTTGAGTCAATTGCTTAGCGATGTATTTGAAATTGTCAAGGACAAGTTGGGGGATTTCAGCAAACCGGTTACGCTGACCTTAACCTTCGATAAGTCCAAAGTGGATACGGACAAGTATGACATAAACATCTGTTACCTGGATGAGAAAGAGGGTAAATGGATTCCGTTGGAAAATTTAAAGCTTGATCTGGCAAACGGTAAGATAAGCGGGGAAACCAGACATTTTACCAAGTTTGCAGTCATGGCAGTGAAAAAAGCCGAAGAAGAAAAGCCTTTACCGACGCCGGTTGAGACTCAGGAAGTGAGTTTAAACGATATTCAAGGCCACTGGGCGGAGGAGTATATCGTGGAACTGGCTACTTCCGGAGTTATAGGCGGATATCCTGATGGTACCTTTAAGCCTGACCAGGGGATTAGCCGGGCGGAGTTTGCAACTATTCTGGTTAAAGCCTTCCAGTTACCTGAGGTAGACGGTAAAGAATTTGCTGATACTAGCGAACACTGGGCGGGGAAATCCATAGCTACGACAGCAGCCCACGGAATAGTAAGTGGTTACAGTGATAGCAAATTCGGTCCCGATGACCCTATCACCCGAGAACAAATGGCAGTGATGATAGTCAAGGCGGCTAAACTGGTTGAAACCGAGCAGGAATTAACCTTTGCTGACCAGGCGGAAATTTCTGCATGGGCGAAAGGGTTTGTGGCCACTGCCAGTAATAATGAACTAATTAGTGGTTATCCGGACAACACTTTCCGTCCGCAAAAGGGTGCCAGTCGGGCAGAGGCAGTTACTGTAATTATCAAAGCTATAAAACCGGCCCACTGATTTTTAAAAGAAAAAACTCCTTCCAGACTCTGATCTGGGAGGAGTTTTTCTACAAAAGGCCGGTGTCCTTGACCATGGTACGAATTTTAGCTATAATCAGGAGTGAAACAAAGAAGTCGACAACCCTGGCCTTGGAACAGTGTATGCGCATCTGAGGTGAGGGTTTATTTTTCCCTGAAAACTAGCAAAAAGGTGTAATGAGCATGGGCAAGAAGACAGGTATCAAACCGGTGATTGAAAATCGTCGCGCCCGGTTTGAATATCATATAAAAGAAAACTTTGAAGCCGGGCTGGTACTGGCAGGAACTGAGGTAAAATCGCTGCGGGCCGGCAAAGGTAATCTTAAGGATGCCTATGCCACTATTAGGGATGGGGAAGCCTGGATTATTAATTTTCACATTAGCCCTTATGAAAAAGGCAACCAGTTTAACCACGATCCCCTGCGGCCCAAGAAACTGCTGTTGCATCGTCAGGAGATAAACCGGTTGCTGGGCTTGCAGAAGGAAAAAGGCTATACCCTGATTCCGCTAAAGATATATTTCAAAGAAGGCCGGGCTAAAGTTGATCTGGCAGTGGCAGTGGGTAAAAAACTGTATGATAAGCGTGAGGATATGGCCGAACGTGATGCCAACCGTACTATTGCCCGAGCTATCAGGGAAAGGGACAAAAGCCAGTTATAAAAGGTGACAAACGGGTATAAATGTATTACAATTACAGTAATGGCGGGCATATTGTTTAACCGAACAGTTATAAGTCCTGACAGTTGAAAACTGAATAGCAGCTCATTTTATTTTGAGTCAGCTGTTACCCCTGTTTTAAGAAATGGGGGCGTAATGGTTTCGACGGGGGAATAGGTGGGTTGAGTAGCGAGCCGAGTTGTCGCCAGCTCGTAAAAAAGGTGAAAAAACAATTAACTGCAGAAGATAATTTTGCACTAGCCGCGTAAGCGGCTCGTCCGGCCAGGTTTCCTAACGGCTTGGTGCAGGGCGTCACATAGTTAGGGTACCCTGAAGCCTTCTTTCTCGAGGGGCTTTAAGGGGAAATTAATCGGGGATAGCTCTGAGGAGCCTGTTCGTGGGCGTCGGATGAGCGAACTTTAAAACACGAACTGCGCTCGGAGAGACTCAGCTGGTCTTTCTTTCGGACGGGGGTTCGACTCCCCCCGCCTCCACCATGTAAACCCACAACCACTTTGAGAGTTAATTCAACGTGGTCATGATATACGAGAATTTTATCAACGTAATGGTCTATATATTTCTTACACTCAGGAAGGTTCTTCTCCGTAACAAACTGTTTGAACACGGAGAAGAGCTTTTTCATTTGTTCAGAGGTAAGCTGGGCAGTATTAGCCCTTCTTAGACTTAATTCTTTGATATGGGTCTCCACTTTAGCCTTTTCATCCTCTAATTCAGTCATCTTCTCTTTAAATGAATCCTGAACGAACCCCTGGGCTACAGCACTAACAATATTGGTTATTTGATTCTTAGTGGCCGCGAATAAATGCGATCAGCTTTGATAACCTAAAGAAATTCGTGTATAATATCTTTAGGTTAGATGAGGAGGGCGGTTATATGCCAAACATTAAATCCAGTACAGACTTAAGGAACAACTACAATGAGATCTCTACATTCTGCCGTGAAAGCAGGGAGCCCGTTTTTATTACCAAAAATGGGCAGGGAGATTTGGCTGTTATGAGCATTGAGACCTACGAGATGCTTAACGGCAAACTCGAACTTTACCGTCTGCTTGATGAGGGCAGGGCAGCAGTAAAAGAGGGAAGAAAGCGTCCGCTTGAAGATGTGATGCAAGACATCAGGCAGGAAATAACTGATGGCAAACTATAGGGTTGACGTATCGGAACCTGCCGAAAAAGATTTGCGTGACATTGTCCGATATATCTCTGCGCAGCTTTCAGCACCAATGACCGCATTAAAGACGATGGACAACGTTGAGGAAGCTATCATGGGTTTAGCAGTCATGCCGCAAAAATGCCCTCTTGTGACTGATGAACGGCTTGCAATGATGGGATATCGAAAGCTATTCGTAAAGAATTATATTGTCTTTTTTACTATAGATGAAAAGTCAAAGGTTGTTGATGTTGAGAGAATCCTTTATGCAAGGCGCGACTGGCATCATATCCTTTGAGGCTTATACTTATTGTGAAGACAATGGACGAACTGGAAGTCTACTGAGGTCAACCGCTTGTGACTGAGGAGTTCAAATAAACCAGGGTTTAGTATTGCTTCTAAAACATTACCCTGGCGGAGTATTACTTATTTTTTATGTTGGGTTCGGGCATTTCTAGTTATCTTTTATAAATAACACCTTGCCGTTGTCCAGTGAGGGTGTCTCATCGTCAATAATCCCATAGCCGCTGGTCTTAAGTATTTGGGTAATAAACCATCCTGCCGAGCCGTCATCAGACAATTTCTCTACCACCATTTTTTCAATTGCTATAGCATGGGTCTGGCCGGAAAAGATCTCCGGGTAAGAAATGGTATACTCGACTTTGGTATCGCTAAGCTCGTTCCGGCTTTCTATGGTGATAGGACCTACCTGGGGACTTGA
>JAQVWB010000153.1 GCA_028698695.1 Syntrophomonadaceae bacterium
ATAAGCCTACATTAATTCTGCCAGTTCATTTAATTTATGCGATACCGCCAGCAGTTCTTCAATACTGGCGGAAATTTCCTGGCTGGCAGCTGCCTGCTCTTCCGATGCCTGTACAGTTAAGATGGAGTTGTTGCGGGCAGTTTCAATTTTTTCATTGATTATACGGGTTAAACCGCGTATTTGTTCAGCAGTCTGCTTGGATGATTCGGACAGTTTGCGAATTTCTTCGGCCACTACGCCAAAGCCCTTACCGGCATCACCGGCACGGGCAGCTTCAATGGCAGCATTTAAGCCCAGCATTTTAGTCTGATCGGCAATCGTCTTTATAGCGTCTAAAATCTGTACTATTTCTGCCGAGGTAGCACCAATTTCTTCTATATCAGCATTGAGGCGCCGTTCACTATCATTGATACTACTGGCACTGGCAGCAGTTTCTTCTACTGCGGAAGAGATTTCGGTCAGGCCGGTCATGAATGAACTGGATATCCCTATCATGTTTTCGACCTTCTCCCGTGTAATAACAATTCCAAAGGTGCCAATTGCTTCACCGCTACCATCATCAAAAATTGGCATGGTTGCCACTCTCAGCGATACTCCGTATGTTTCCGCCCCCAGCTCAACGGCTACCGTTTTGCCACTTTGCATTATGTACTCTGCCGGTCCTCCTTTGGCAAACTTTACGCCTGGTTTTACAAAACTTACTTTTTCGCTAGGGTCGATTTTCATAATAAATTGTTCGTGGTCAGTGGCATAAAAGCCTACAGTTCGGTCAGTAAACAGGGCTGACATAACCGGCGCAAACTTAAGCATGTTCATATACAGCTTGCTATTTAGGTTTACACCTATTTCATTAATGGGCAGTACATCATTAACAGTTGGTTTACTCATACAATCCGCCTCCTTTTTAGGTGTTTTTATTATCAATTGATTCGGGTAAATTGTTTATATCCTGAATATTGGCACTTATTCGGGAAAGAGGGACCAATTTCCTTTAAATTATGTCGAAAAAATTAAAAACAGCTGTTAATTTAATGAAAATATTGAATAATTAGCCCAAAAAGCAGTGATTGAATTTCTCTGCATGACATATTTAGGGAATTATGAACTGAGGATTTTGCATAATTTAAAAATTCCAATATTGTCACTCTGAGCGATAGCGAAGCATCAAAAACTCTCAATTATTAAAAACTCTCAGTAAAATGATAAGGCCAATTCTGCAAGTTTTTGTCCCGAGGATAATAATTCCCGTGGATACAGGAGTAAGGATATTTTTTACGATAATAATATGGATGATCAGCAATCTGTTTTAATACGCTTATGAGTCGGTCAATTTCATCATGGGTATTATAAGCTGCCAGACTAATTCTGACCATGCCAGGTAAATTATCCATTGCATAGGCACTAGTATATGATAAGGAAGAGGGATTCTTTTCGTCAAGCAGTTTTCTAACATAATGTTGAGCACAGAAACAGCCGCTGCGAACCCCTATACCTGCTTCGAAGCTGAGCATAATCCCCAGTTGATTATGGATAATGTCCTCCAGATTAAAACTGATAACTCCCAGGCGGGGCTCTGCTCCGTAAATTGTAATGCCCGGTATGGTTTGCAGCCGCTGCATGGCATAGTCAGTTAACTTTTTTTCGTAAGCTGCCATGCTATGTAGATTTAAAGATTGCAGGTACTCCAAAGTTTTTGCCAGTATAAAGGCCCCCATTACATTGGGTGAACCGGCTTCCTCGCGGTCGGGAAGTCCGGCCCAGGTTATCAAGTTGGGCGTAACCATATTTACGGTGCCGCCCCCGATAATATCGGGTTCACCTTGTAAAAATGTTTTTTTAGAACCAATCAGGACTCCGCTGCCAAAGGGAGCATATATTTTATGGCCGGAAAAGGCCAGATAATCAATGTGCCGTGAGTCATAATGCGGATGCATATTTATAGCATGATGAGGTGCCAACTGGGCAGCATCGACCATAAATTCAGCATTATATTCATGAGCGAGGCGGGCAATAAAATCCAGGTCGTTCAGATGTCCGGTTACATTGGAAGCGCCGGTTATGGTGACCAGTTTTACGTGGGGATAGTATTGCTGTAGTAGTTTTTCCAGGTGTTTATAGTCCAATAAACCTTTCTCATCAACGCGTGTATAAACCACACGGGCATGTCTTCTCCAGGGGAGGTCATTGGAGTGATGTTCCATCTCGCTGGTTATAACTACATCATCAGCAGAAAAGCGTAGCCGCCCGGCCAGCTTGTTAATGGCTTCAGTAGTATTTTTTACTAGAATAACTGTGTCATGTTCCAGGTCAGCCTGTACAAAATGACCAATCTGAGTATGACATTGTTCATAGATTTGAGAGCATAGCATGGATTTGTGGCCGGTACCCCGGTGTACGCCTGAATACCAGGTCAGGAATTCCTGCATTTGCTCCATTACCGGTTTCAGAGCCGGAGTGCTGGCAGCATTGTCAAAATGAATATAAGGCACCCGTATACCCCGCGTGGTGGGAACCAAAAGGTCTACCCCCAGTACCTCTCGCCGGAAGGTTTTATAAGGAAATCCGCCGGACATATTCCACCATCCTGATAGTAGTATTTTATCTATACTATGTTACTACTATGATTTTGGAACTAAATTGTGAGGGGTTAGGGGTGAGGGAAGTCAGATTCACAAGTCTGAATCCATTTCACCATCATATAAACAGCTGAATGTCGGCGGAGGAGGCGTTGCGCAGGTATTCTTTTACATCAACTATTTCCACTTCGGGCAAAAGTTCCCCAGCAGTCAGGCCCATAACTTCTACGGATAACTTGCAGGCCAGGAATTTTACTCCTTTTTTACGGGCGCCATTTAAGAAATCAACCAGTTGGGGCGTATGATTATCTTTCATCATTTCCAGCAGCATATATTTACCTATTCCCGCCATATTAAGGTTGGATAAAGGCAAGTCAGCAGCTCCTCCGGGAGTCATAACCGAGAACATTTTTTCATAGGCGTTTTTGGTTTCCAGGTTCATTTTATCCGGGTCACGTAATAGCATTAGGCCCCAGAACGCAAAGAACATGGTCACTGACATCCCCATTTCCCTGGCTCCGTTAGCAATAATGAGAGCAGCTAAAGCTTTATCGTATTCTCCGCTGAATAACAGTAAATTCACATGTTTATCTTCCATGTCAAAACCCTCCTTTTGTTTTTTATAGTTTGAACATATATGACCAATGTTATTAAAACGGAAGCTTGTGGTATGCTAAACTTAAAGCAGGGAAAATAATATCAAAAGAGGATTAAATTATGAAAGCTAAAAATTTGCTTTTAATTGGTTTGGTTTATACTTCGCTGGTAACTGCACTGGCTTTAAGTGAATTAGTTCCGTCCTGGGTATCAGCATTGCTGCTTTTGATTACCGGTCTGGCAGGCAGTTATTATCTGGCTCTCAGCCATAGGAGAATTAGGGAACTGGAAAATATGGAAGCCATGTTGAGAAATATAAAAAGGATAGCTGCTTTAAAGTCAAGGCAGGATGTTTTGGATAATATTGTTGTTCTGGCTCCGCAAATGGTTGATTGTGAAAGATGCTTTGCAGTCGTCAGGGAACCTGCATGGGATCCGGATAATCGCTATACCTATCCACCCGATTGGCAGGAGGCCCGGGATATGTGCCATGGAGTTTCAGATTTAGCGGTGAAACAGGAGGTATGTGATTATCCCGGTTCACCGGTGATGACGGTACCAATTGCGGAAGGTAAAGTTTTGCTTTTTTTGGTTCGTGAAAAGCAGGCCGCTTCTTTTAACGATGATGATATAAAACGCATGACTTATGTTGCTGAAATGACTTCAGCCTGGATAGATGCTTTGTATGCCGGTGAGCAAATGGAATTGTACTGGCAGCAGGTGTTATCGGCGGCAGTAAAAGCTTTGGAAGGGTTTAACCCTCAGTTTATTGGACATGCTTATCGGGTTGCCGCTATTGTACGGTTATTAGGCAAGAAACTTGGTCTGGACTATGAAGAGCAACGACAGTTGCTGGCAGCAGCCTGGTTGCATGACATTGGCCGCCAGATTGATGGAGAGGAATCTGACGAGGCTCATCCTCTGGCCGGAGCAGACTGTTTGCCCGAAACAGATGAGTTTGAAGCTATACGGCAGGCAATTTTATATCATCATGAACGCTATAATGGTACTGGTTTTCCCGAGGGATTGGCTCATACGGATATTCCCTGGCTGGCTCGTATTATTGCCGTGGCGGATTTCTTTGATGCCCTGACTGCTTTATCTATTCCCGAAGAAGTGCTGGATTATCAAACTGCTTTACAGGTAATGAGGAAATCCAGCGGCAGCCTGTTTGACCCGCTGGTAATAGAAGCGTTGGGGGAGAGCATTGATGAACTGGAAACTTTATTAAGGGTTAATGATTTAAAAACAGAAGACGGGGATGAAGGTTAAAGAAATATACTGAATAAGGCGATAATTGAAGTAGTGTTGGCGGGAGGGGATTTAAATGACAGATATAAAACAGCCAGTAATAATATTTTTTACAGCCATAATCCTGGGGGCATTTTTTTTGCTGACCTTTTCCGCTCCGGTTAATGCAGCGGAGGCTACTACTGCTTATTTATTAGCCAAAGAGCCGTATGCAGAAGGTAAATGGTTTGATAATAGTGATTTGTTCCCCCGCGTTATTACCCCCATCGATGCTACCACTCGTTATTTCGTAAGGCTCACCTTTTCAGATCCGGAGGCCAGGGCTGTAGTAAACAGTAATTTCATAGACCGGTTAAAAGCCTGCGGTGTTTATTCAGAAGGCGGCAGCATGGCTTCCATGATTGATACGCAAGTGCCGGATTATCTGGCCACGCTTGAAGAAGAGCAGCAGAACAGTTTTATGGCCACTTATTTATTCATAAAAGATGCTGCCAATAAAAGAGTTTATCTTTATATTCCCATTAAAGAATTGCGACCCCAGACTACCTATATAGTCAATATACAACCTGACATAATCCAATATGGTGAAACTGCGGGAAACGAAGCGGTAACCTGGAGTTTTACCACTATG
>JAQVWB010000154.1 GCA_028698695.1 Syntrophomonadaceae bacterium
TAAATAACACAAAAGTATTTACAGCTCCATATATTGATTGCATAGGAGGTGTAAATTATGAAATTAGGTAAGAAACCATTTGTTGAAGATAAAAGGGACTTACTTTTCAGAACGTACAAAACAATTGATCTGCCTCAAATACCAGCAACTTTTGGTCACCAGGACCTGATATCTGATTGGGGGATGCTGGGTAATGATACGGTTGGGGATTGTACATGTGCAGGAGCAGATCATGAAACAATGCTTTGGACAACCGAGGGAAATGATCCCGCTGCTTTTACCAGTGAGAATACAATTTCTGATTATTCTGCTATTACAGGATATAATCCGGATGATCCCGACAGTGATCGTGGTGCAGTAGTGAGGCAGGTTCTACTGTACAGACAAAAAACCGGAATGATAGATGTTGACAGTGAACGTCATCAAATAGGGGCATTTGCCAAATTAGATCATAAAGATATCAATGAAATAAAAGAAGCAATGTATTTATTCAGCGCAATTGGGGTAGGTATTCAATTGCCTCAATCTGCTATGCTGCAATTTAATACAGGCAAGCCCTGGAAAGTTGTTCAAGGTTCACAAATTGAGGGAGGACATTATGTAAGTTGCGTTGGGTATGACGAAGAATATATCTATTGTGTGACCTGGGGACAGATTCAAAAAATGGATTATGATTTCTTTCAAACCTATTGCGATGAAGCATGGGTAATGTTAAGCAAAGAATTTTTAAATGAGCAGGGAAATAGTCCGGAAGGATTTAATTTAGCACAATTACGGGCAGATTTGCTGGCGCTTGCTGATAATGTTCCGCGTATCCCGGTACTGCCGGCACCGCTCGCACCTTCTTCACCACCTGCACCACCAGTATTTCGAATAATTTACAGATAGAGATTTAATATTACCGGTTCTTCTTTACTTATAGATGGCGGATATATTGCGAAATAGGTTTAAGCTCTGGCCGGGGTATGCAAATGGAGGCTCAAGCCCATTATACAGCACCATATGCAGTTTAAGCCCTTGATTATTCAAGGGCTTTTTCGCGTATATGGTTTTCGCATAATTGGCCTGTCATGAGTCCGCTATAATAAGAAAAAAGTATAGGTTAGGTATGCCTGGTAGCTTATAATAAACTAAAAAGCAAAATGGGATTTATATAATGAAAAAGCCAAGGATTGAACCTCTGATACAACCTGATAAAATAATTAATTACTGGAAAAAGGAAAAAAAAGCCGTTGCCTTTATCGTCATCTTTGGTCTTGGCTACAATATATCTACTGTCATGGGCCCTATTTACCAGGGCAAACTCCTTGATGCCCTACTGCGCGGGGATAGTTTCAATGCAATAGTACAATTGGCAGTAATCTTTGTACTGCTGATTGCGATCATTCAATTAATGCGTCACATGAAACGCTTTTATACCCGACGATTTGCCAACAGCACCAGTGCTGCCATGCGGTTGATAATCTACAACAACATTATTAATAAAAGCTACATTGATTTGCAGCATGAAAATACTGGTGACCTGATGACCAGAGCACTGGCGGATGTTGATTTGTGTGTGGATGGAATGCGGAAATTTACTACCGAAGTGTTCGATACCGGGGTTTTGATGTCCGCATATTTTGTAACCATGCTTTACTACGATGTGAAGATAACGATTTTAGGGGCGCTTTTTATTCCCGTCGCCATGTTGATTGCGGAGAAACTTAAAGATATAATATACAAATTTTCAATCGACTACCGGGTCAAAAGCAGTGTAATTACCGGTATGACTTATGACTATATAGATAATGCCATGCTCTATCGTATCAACGGCCTGGAGAAGCAAACCCGGGAAAAATACGATCTGGAACTGGAAGATTTACAAAACAAGGCCATTAAGGCTAATATTTTAGAAAACTCTATGCAGCCTATATACAATGTGGTGGCTATGCTGGGAGTCATTATGGTAATTTATTTAGGCGGCACCAAGGTAATTGCCGGTAGTTGGACGGTAGGGAATTTTTCAACCTATATGATCATGTTTGCCGCCCTGGCGGCCAAGGCCAGCAGCGCCGCCAAGCTTTTTAACTCTGTACAGAAATCCCGTATTTCATGGCAACGCATAAAGCCTTACCTTGGCGAATATAGAACAAAAAACACAGTTCAAAATATCATGAAAGACCATACCGTTTTAAACATTGAAAAACTGACCTTTTATTATCCTGAGTCTAAAGAAAGTATTATCCAAAGCATAAACCTGACTGCCCGACAAGGGGAAATAATAGGTGTAACCGGAGCAATTGCTTCCGGCAAAACCACCCTGGGACTTTCACTCCTGGGATTATACCCCTATACGGGCAGCATTCGTATAGATGGAAAAGAATTACGAGGGTATTCAGAATACGAGCGCAGCCAAATGATAGCTTACCTGGGGCACAATCCCCAGTTGCTGTCCGATACAATATACAACAATATTACATTGGGCAGTAATGAAGATATAACGGCAGTATTGCAGGATGTCTGCTTTGATACCGATCTTGAAGTCATGCCCGATGGAGTTAATACACTGACGGGCAATCGGGGCATCCGTTTAAGCGGTGGACAGCAGGCGCGTATTGCTCTGGCCAGAACGCTTTTAAATAAAAGCAAGATCATTATTCTAGACGATCCATTCTCAGCCGTTGATATGAAGACAGAAGAAAAAATAATAAGCAATCTGAAAGAACATTATCAAGACTGCCTGATAATACTCATATCTCACCGTCTGGCGGTTTTCAGCCATATCAACCGCATCGTGCTTTTGCATAATGACCGGACTGTAGAATATGGTACCCACCAGGAGCTTATGGAGAAATCCGAAATTTATGCCAGCATCTATAACTTGCAGCAATTGGCAGGTGATAGCAATGAATAATAGTCTGGTTAAAAGATCGCTCAGTCAAGTAATTAAAAAGAACCGGGGCCTGGTTGCCCTATTGATTATTGCTGTTCTGGGTGTTGTTATTATCAGCCTTATTCCGCCCCAGATTTTAAAAATAATTATCGATGACAACCTGGTTCCAAAAGACAGGCAAGGTCTGTTGTACTGGGCAATATTATATTTAAGCGTTTTACTTTTTATAGGAGTATTCGATTTTTTCAAACAAGCCATCCTGACCATATTGGGACAGAAAGTCACCACGGAAATCAGAGCGGAAATGATGTTCAAGCTTGGAAAAATCAACTCCCGGTTCTTTTCCACACATGACACCGGTGCAGTAGTCTCGCGGTTTACCAATGATGTTGACGCCATAAATACACTGTTTACCAGCGGCGTTGTAGGTATGATCGTCAGCAGTTTAAAAATAATCGGTATTGTAATATCGATCTGGCTTTTCAGCTATAAATTAGGTCTGATAACCTTGCTGATTTTACCGGTTATATATGCGATCACCAGGCTGTTTCAGAAGCGTATGCTTCAAGCACAGATGCAGAACCGCATCCAGATAGGACAAGTAAACAACCATATTGCCGAAACTCTTAATAATATGCTGATGATTAAAACCAACAGCAAAGAAAAATATATGGAACAAAACTATAGCCGCTATTTACTGGATAACTTTCTGACCCTGGATAAGGTTAATTTCTATGATGCCGTTTTTTCACCTATTATTTTGACTTTGCGGGCGGTTGTCATTGCCGGCATCGTTATACTTTCTTCAGAGCAGTTGAATTTCCTGGGCATTTCTTTGGGTATGATCGCAGCATCAATTGAGTTGATTTCCATCTTATTTGAACCCGTAGAAAATCTAGGCATGCAGTTGCAGAATATTCAACAGGCCATTTCCGGCGTCCGAAGAGTAAATGAGTTTTATATCGAAACAGAAGAAGACCGGAAAAATGATGAGCTGACTGCAGCAGAGATCATCCCGGACAGGTCAGCAGTTCGCGTAAATTTCAATAATGTCAGCTTTCAATATAAGACTGGAACAGATATCTTACAAAATATTAACTTGAGTCTTAAACCAATGGAGAAAGTCACATTTATAGGCCGTACCGGGGTGGGTAAGTCTACGCTGTTTAAACTGATCATAGGGCTTTTGCAGCCGGCAGAAGGGATTATAACCATTAATGGAATAGATGTATGTACTATACCCAATCGGGAGAAACGCAAGATCTTTGGTTATGTGGATCAGGGTTTCCATCTTATAAAAGGGACCGCAGCGGAACAGATCAGTCTGCAGGATGAGGGCATTACACGGAGGGAAATTGAGGAAGCCCTTAGGTATGTTGGTATGATGGAATATGTTGAATCCCTGGAAAAGGGACTGGATACTGAAATCAACAGCGATTCACTATTCTCTCAGGGGCAGAAGCAACTGCTTGCAATTGCCAGAGCTATAGTCACCAACCCGCCGATTTTGCTGTTGGATGAAATAACGGCCAACCTGGATTCAATAACTGAAGAAAGGATCGTGGCAGTATTAAAGAAGGCCAGCTCAGCCCATACTGTATTATCAATATCTCACCGTTTATCATCTGTAATTGCCAGCGATATTGTAGTTATATTAGAAAACGGCAAAGTTAAAAATGCAGGTTCGCCGGAAATGCTTTTGTTAAATGACGATTGGTATAGGAGCCACGTTGCGCTGGAAAAATTGACATGGAATTAGGAGTTTGAAAAGAAGGGGAAGATATCGGTCAATAATATGAAATAGGGGGTTAATAAATACCTGAGTGTAATTAAATAGAATTCTAAATATTTCACACTAAGAAATTACGAAACAAATTAATATTTTCTGTTATACTAGCAGTAAGCAATATTCGCTTAAGGAAATAATGGAGTTAAAATACATTTTAAAGAAAGGGGCTCGTTATGGAAAATCTATTACTTAATCCCAAGAAGTACAGAGACCGGAACTACCCGGATGAACGGTCCAGAGAAATCATGCTGAAAACGATCGAGTGGTTTGAAAACAAAGGCCTGGCAGCAATCAAGGACTCATATCATACCAAGGAGTTTGTTGAGGATTACCAGAAGTTCGTGACGGATGAAC
>JAQVWB010000010.1 GCA_028698695.1 Syntrophomonadaceae bacterium
TTCATGTTCCCCCACACGACCCTACCCCTATTTTCCGTCTGCGGAAACATAATTTCAAGCACAACAAATGTACCATTCCCGGTGCTTTACCTCCTATATAGCACTACCACGCACTCAACGTGTCCCGCCTGCGGGAACATATCTACTGGTTGAACTTTGTTTATGATGTAACCATTGTCGGTCAGAAATGCCAGGTCTCTGGCCAGGGTGGCGGGGTTGCAGGAAACATAGGTTATATTCAGCGGACTCTTTTCAATTATGGAGTTTAGCAGGTCAGGATGGCAACCGGAACGGGGCGGGTCCAGAATAATGGTATCAAATTGCTGTTCCAGAACGGGTATGATTTGTTCGCATTTTCCTGCATAGAATTGGCAGTTGTGAATATTATTCAAACGGGCATTGTTATTGGCGTCCTGGATACTTTCCGCAAAGGCTTCCACTCCGATTACCTCTTGGTGGTTTTTTGATATATATAATGCTATACTGCCGGTGCCGCAGTAGGCGTCCAGTACTGTTTCTTCCTGATTATTGCCCAGGTTTTCTTTGACCAGTTGGTAAAGCCGTTCGGCTTGCTGATTGTTTACCTGAAAGAATGCCAGCGGCGATACCTGATATTTATAAGTATCAATTTGAAAGTTCACATAAGGTTTCCCCGTCAGCAGTTCCAGTTGATTATCTTCGTATACCAGCAGTGATTCAAGGTTGGGATAACCTTTCATAAGGTTAATTAATGCTTTCCGGTCAACCGGTCCTTCGATAATCAACATCAATTTTTGGTCAGCCGAGCCTTGTCTGATTATTATTTGTTTACCCGGTTCTGCAACGGTTAAGAATAGATAACAGTTTAAAAACCGGCTGAGTTCTGCGATTTCCGCTTGTAGAAGATTACATTCCTGTATAGGCAGGAATTCCTGACTGTTGGCCCGATAGTATCCCAGTTTCAGTTCGCCTTGCGTTTTTCCGATATGCCAGGTAACTTTGTTGCGATAATTCCAGGGATTGTCCATACCTATTACCGGCATAACTTCAGTTTCTATTTTCCCGATTCTGGTCAGGGCGTCTTTTACTAACTGCTGTTTTATTTGCAGTTGTCGTTCATATTTTATATGCTGCCAGACACATCCCCCGCATTTATAGTAGTGCGGACAGGGTGGTTTAACCCGATCAGGCGAGGCAGTTATGATTTCGATTATTTCCGCCCGCGAGTATTTTTTCCGATCTTCAGTTATCCTGATTCCAACTTCTTCACCGGGAACTGCGTAAGGGATAAAAGTAGCTTTGCCGTTTATACGGGCTACACCTTCACCGCGCTGAGTAATTCCTTCAATTTTACATTTCATGCCTTTGCTCCTGTACAATGAAAAATCAGGTGAGTATTACATCACCTGATTCTAATGTTTCTATATTACCTGATTTTTAACCTGCCATCCGGTAACGATTGCGTCCTTCGCGGAAGGCCTGCAGATTTACTTCCAATGCTTTGCGCGGAACAATGTCAGTTATGGCTTTTTCAACTTCTTCCGCCGGTATACCGACAGCTGCACTTAACAGTCCTACCAGCGCAACATTGGCAGCTTTTACATTACCGATGTCAGTAGCTATTTCCGTAGCATTTACGATTACAGTTTGCGGTAGAATAGCAGCAATTTTTTCATGGATGTTATCCGGATATTTGGCCTTGCCGCTCATAACCGGCAGCGGGTTTACGCGCTCGTTGTTAATGATAACCATGCCATCCGGTTTCAGATAGTCCAGCCAGCGGGCAGTTTCGATTTTCTCAAAGCCCAGAATAATGTCAGCGTCTCCTTTTTTTATAATGGGAGAATATATTTTCGTCCCATAGCGCACCTGTGATACTACGCTGCCGCCACGTTGGGCCATACCATGAATTTCAGATACTTTTACATCATATCCCATCTGTACAGCCACTTGTGCAATGATGCGGCTGGTAAGTAATGTCCCCTGACCTCCTACGCCTACAATTAATACATTGGTTATTTTATCCTGCATCATTTATACCTCCACCGGTTTTATTGCATCAAATGTGCATACTTGCTCACACAGGCCACAGGCAATACAGCCGGCATTAATTTCAGCTTTCTTTTCTTCATCGTTAAATGAAATGCCGGTGCATCCAACCCGGATACAGGACTTGCAGCCGGTGCAAAGTTCGGGGTCAACCATTATCGGGTTGGTGACAACTACTTTTTCCAGCAACACACAGGGACGTTTGGCTATTATTACCGACGGTTCCCGTCTGGCCAGTTCTTCTTTCAGAGCGGTTTCCAGTTCGTCAAGTTTTAACGGGTCAACCACGCGAACATTTTTGACTCCAATAGCTCGTACCAGGGCTTCTATATCCAGTTTGTTGGTAGGCTGTTTACGAATATTGACTCCGGTAGCCGGATGATCCTGGTGACCGGTCATAGCGGTTGTATCGTTGTCCAGAATCATAACCGTTGAGGTTCCCTGATTATATACCACATCAATTAAGGGTGTAATCCCGGAATGTACAAAGGTAGAGTCTCCGATTACAGCTACAGTTTTGGCCGCAAATTCCTCGCCTCTGGCTTTTTCCAGTCCCATGGCAGTTCCGATGCTGGCACCCATACATATGCAGGTGTCCATACCTTCCAGTGGGCTGAGAGCACCTAACGTGTAGCAGCCAATATCACCGGCCACTTTCAATTTCATGCGGCGCAGGGTATGAAAGACACCGCGATGCGGACATCCAGCACATAGCAAAGGCGGACGGGCCGGAATTTCTTTTTCCAGTCCAAAACCAACCGGAGGTACTGCTCCCTTTAGTTGTTGTTCAAGATATTCGGGACTGTATTCTCCCAGCAGGGTGAAGCGTTCTTTGCCTTCGACTTTAATACCCCAGGAACGGACTTGTTCTTCAATAACCGGTTCGAGTTCTTCTACAATTATCAGCCGCTCAACTCCGGCTGCAAATTCTTCAATCATTTTGCGCGGCAACGGGTTTACTATGCCCAGTTTTAGAACCGATATATCCCCCATCACTTCTTTAACATATTGATAAGGAATACCGCTGGTAATAATGCCGATTTTACGGTCACCCCATTCGATACGATTCAGGGGGCTTGTTTCCACATATTCGCGTAACGCCTCAAAGTGCTTTTCAACTTCCACATGACGCCCGCGTGCATAGCCGGGCAGCATGACATATTTGGGGGCATTCTTTTTATATTCTTTTAATACCGGTGTCTGCGGTTCTCCTTTTTCCACCATGGTCTGCGAATGGGCCAGCCGGGTAGTTATGCGCAGCATTACCGGAGTATCAAATTGTTCACTTAAATCAAAGGCCTGGCGCGTAAAATCCAGAGCTTCCTGACTGTCGGAGGGTTCAATAACCAGCAGTTTGGCGAATCTGCCGTAACCACGGTTATCCTGCTCATTCTGTGATGAGTGCATTCCGGGGTCGTCAGCGGATATTATTACCATACCTCCGTTTACTCCAGTATAAGCAAATGTGTAGAGCGGGTCAGCGGCTACATTTATGCCCACATGTTTCATGGCTACCAGAGTTCTGGCTCCGCCAATGGAGGCCCCCGCCCCTACTTCCATGGCTACTTTTTCATTGGGTGCCCATTGGGCATATACACCTTCAAAGTCAGCAAAGTTAGTAACAATTTCAGTGCTGGGTGTACCCGGATAAGCAGTTGCTACGGTAGCACCTGCTTCAAATGCTCCTCTGGCTATGGCTTCATTGCCAATCATCAGTTGTTTCATGATTCGTTTTCATCCCCTTACCCCAATTTTATAACGAGACTCTTCGCTTCGCTCAGAGTGATATAAACAAATATATCAAGAAACCTCTCATCCGCGAGGGAGAGAGGTTATGTACCCTGACGGCATACAGTTTTTGCTTGATAGTTAATCCAGGTTGATAATATCACATTCCTAATAGCAGTGTAAATGTTATTGCCCACCAGTTAATAATTGGTTGGTATACCATTCTGCAATTGCCTGGCTGGTTACGCGCGCCATTGCATATACCGGTGCCAGACTGCCGGAATGAATGTTCTTATGGCTGCTGCGGTCAAATCTGGTTCTTACTATTCCAGTTAGTGCTATATGACCAATAGGGGGTAAATTCTTGGCCAAAGCTTTGCCTGGTATTAGTGCTCCCCTCTGCAGCTTTATAAAGCCCAATTCATCCTCATCTCCTACAGCAGCATCAATGGCCAGTTCCATGTGTCCTGGATAAAGGCTTTTTATCTGTTTCATTCCCGTCACCAGGTTTTTCGCATTTAAAGGTTGATGCAAAGTTCCTATTACCGGAATGAAGGGATTTATCTCCTTAAGCATGGTTCCCACCAACGGACCAAAACAGTCCAAAATATGAGTGTCCGAACCAACACAAACAATTATTGGTCCGCTTTCAGCAGAAGAAAATAATTGATCAAAAGCCTCTATCAATTCACCTTTTAAACTATCATCTTCATAATGCTTCGCAACTGTAATCATTATTTTAGATCTTTTAAAACCTTTTCCAAACTTGTTGTAAAACGCTGGTTTTCTTCTGCCGTTCCAACCGTTACGCGAATAAAGGTTGGAAGACCAAATATGTCACCGGTACGAACAATCACTCCCAGCTTTAAAAGTCGGTTAAATACTTCACGACCGTCTACGCCGGTATCCATAAAGATAAAGTTGGCTTCGGTGGGTACATAGGTTAAACCCATACGCTTAAATTCATTATACAGATATTGCTTGCCCTGTTTATTTAACTCCCGGCTTCTTTTCACATGCTCCTGATCCTGCAGAGCTGCCACTGCACCAATCTGGGCCGGAGAATTAACATTAAAAGGTTCCATTACCCGTTCCACTGCCTGGGCAATTTCCGTACTGGTCAAACCATATCCAATCCGCAGTGCTGCCAAACCATATATTTTGGAAAAGGTACGCAATACGATAACATTTCTGCCTTGGGCAAGATACTCCAAACCAGTACTATATTCGGGACTTTCCACATATTCGTAATAAGCTTCATCAAAGACCACCAAAATATCTGGCGGGAGTTTGCTCATGAATTCTTTTATCTGCATGCGATTAACTATAGTACCGGTAGGATTGTTGGGATTACAGATAATAATCATCTTGGTTTTGGGCGTTATCGCATCCAGCATGGCCGGCAGATCATGCGTAAAATCTTTTAAAGGTACTTCTATGCATTCAGCTCCCATGATCAGAGCAGTAAATTCATATTCCGAAAAAGTCGGTTGGCCCACTATTATCTGGTCACCACTGCTTAGAAATGTCTCCGCCAGAAGCTTTAACAGTTCATCAGAGCCATTTCCTATTAAAATACCGGTAGTGGGGACATCATGATAGCTGGATAAAGCTTTTTTCAGGTTGAAGCAGTTGGCATCCGGATAAAGGTGAATCTCAGTCAACATGTTACTTATGGCTTCAATTGCCCGCGGAGCCGGACCCAGTGGATTCTCATTGGAAGCCAGCTTTATTATGTTTTGCAGGCCTAATTCCCGTTTTACTTCATCAATAGGTTTACCGGGTGTATAGGGTTTAAGTTTGAATATCTCCTGCCTGGCCCGGTCTTTTACGAATTCCTGCATGTCATACTCTCCTCATCCAATCATTTATTACGATTATCAATCACTCGTTTGGCTTTGCCCGCAGTTCTTTCTATACTATTCGGTTCAACCAGTTTAACTTTGGGGTTAAGCGATAAGGTTTTATATAATTGCTGCTTAAGCTTTTGTTCAATAGCTTCCAATTCAGCGTATTTGTCCGTAAATGCAACTTCGGAAATCTCCACTCTTATTTCAATATCATCCAAAAATCCTTTTTTGTATAGTATTATCTGGTAATGAGGTGCCAGTCCATCAATATCTACCAGAACACTTTCAATCTGAGACGGGAATACATTAACTCCCCTAATAACCATCATGTCATCACTGCGCCCGGTAATTTTGGATAGACGGGCAGTAGTTCGACCACACTCGCAGGGTTCATAAGTCAAAGAGCTGATGTCTTTGGTCCGGTATCTTATAACCGGTACCGCTTCCCGGCAAAGAGTGGTAATTACTACTTCACCCGGTTGTCCCGGTTCAACAGGTTGCAAAGTCTCCGGATCAATTATCTCCACAATAAACTGATCCTCGGCTACATGCTGACCGCAAATCAGGGCACATTCACCGGCAAATCCCGGTCCCCCCACTTCACTGAGGCCATAATTGTCAGTAGCCAGCATACCCCAGCGTTTTTCTATTTCCCGGCGATATTCTTCCGAGAATGCTTCCCCTCCAAAAAGACCAATTCTTACCTTTAAATCGGTACGGGGGTCAATTCCTGCCTGTATGGCTGTTTCTGCCAGGTGCAGCGCGTAAGTAGGAGTGCTGACCAGAACAGTAGTGCCGAAATCTTTCATAATCATCAGTTGTTTTTCTGAATTGCCGCCCGAGATAGGTATTACGGTTGCTCCCACTTTTTCCAAACCGTACTGCAATCCATGAGCTCCGGTGAACAATCCATAACCAAAGGCAATCTGCGCAACATCAGTTGAATCAATCCCGGTCATAGTAACCATACGGGCTACTAATTCAGTCCAGTTGTTCAGGTCGTTTTTGGTACAACCAACTACCGTTAATTTACCAGTAGTTCCTGATGAAGCGTGAATTCTTACCACCTGATCCTGTGGCACCGTAAACATACCAAAGGGATAGCCTTCTCTGAAATCATCTTTTACCGTCAGCGGTAATTTGCTTAATTCATGCAGACTGTTTAAATCTCCGGGTGAAAAATTTATTTCATCAAATTTACGCCTGTATATCTCAGAATGATCGTATACATATTGTAAATTGCTTTTTAAACGTTGTAATTGCAGTTTTTGCATTTCTTCCCGTGGCATACATTCCATAGTTTCATTCCAGATTTTCATTATCCTATCCCCTATCCCTTTTTATAAATTACAATACCCGCACATACGCCTAGAGAGCTTACCAGGGCAAGCTCTGCATGAATTTTTAATACTGATACATTGGAATTGATTTAAATGGAAGGATAAAAACTGGTCTCCATACATATACCACCGAGGTTGTTATCAAAAATAGCCATGCTTCCATCCAACCCATTTATGCACAGATGGCCATTAATCAAGTTATCTTCCGGACTTCCGCTCTACCTGATTATCTCCTGCACATACTGTGGCAAACAGAATGCCGCCTGATGCATATCTTCATTATAATATTTTAAACCAGTTAGTACCGGACTGTCATTATGTATTTTACGGGGATTATGTTTTTTGCTGCCTGCAGTAAACGACCAGGGACCGCTTACATAGGTTGCTATCGTAGCCAGATATACTTCTACTATTGGAAATACCGGCTTCATATTAAAAAAACAATTACGAAAATGTTCCGTAAAAAACACCGGCGATTCTGACTGAACTACCAGCATTCCATCCTCTTTCAGTATTTTATTGACATCTTCATAAAACTTCCGACTGAATAGCTGAATTGCCGGGCCTACCGGATCAGAACTGTCTACTATTACCAGGTCATACTTCTCAGCCGTATCCCGAACATAGACCAGACCATCAGTAATATGCAGATTTACGCGACTATCGGAAATGGCACTGGCAACCTGAGGGAAATATTGCTGACTGATTTCAACTACCCGTTTATCTATTTCAACCATATCTGCCTGTTGCAAACATTGATGTTTTACAACTTCACGCAGCGTGCCGCCATCACCGCCACCAATTATTAATACTTTTTCCGGACGGGGATGGCTGTTCATGGCTACATGAGCAATCATTTCATGATAAATAAACTCATCTTTTTCCGTTATTTGCAATGCTCCATCCAGAATCAGAGCTTTACCCCATTCTACCGTCTCTACAACTGCTAATTTCTGAAAAGGGGTGGTTTCCTGATGAATTATATCGGTAATTCTCCATCTGACCTCGTATCCATCAGTATGGGTTTCATAAATCCAAATATTTTCCACATCATTACCTCCTTTGCACTATTGTGTAGACACCTCCTGGGCCGACAAAAGATCACGAATTTCAGTAATACTGGATTTAATTGACTGGTCATCTTCCAGATCAGTTGCTAATATATTGGCTTTAATAATTTCTCTGAGTTCCTCGTTTGAGTCATAATCCTGGAATTCTTTAATTACGAAAATAAATGCTTCCGGTATAGTACAGTCAAATACCTTGTCCAGAAGGTTTAATAAAAAAGCCATCTCTTCAGAACTAAGACGATTATTAACCGCATGACGAAGAATTACCGAAGCTGTTTCATCGTATATTTTCCTAAGTCTGATTTCCTCATTCATTTTACAAAGCAATCCTTTCGGCATCCTTCATTATCTGTTTTTGAAGATCGAAGGTTATCGGGATTCTAACTCCGCTGCGCCCATCACGGTTTTTATCAATATGAATATAATAATTGGGATTTGAATATTTTTTTAATTCCTCATTTTCTTCCAATTCTTCCCTTGGTATAGGAGTAAGTTTCAACATCAGGTCGGATTCATTTTTCATGCGTTTGGCACCCTGTAGACTGCCGTCCGGATTTAATTGCACCAGACACATTACAACTATGTTTAAATTCTGGGCTAACATTTTCAGGGTCTTGACAATTTGTTCCAACATTTGCCATTCCTGCATCTTAGGGTCAATTTTGTCCATACGCCCGACATAGTCAACTATCATCATGTCTATATTTTTTTGAGCTTTAAATTTACGCGCAATAGATATGGTTTTTTCAGGGGTCAGATTAGGACAGGGATAAGAATAAAAACCACTTTCCCGGAGGCGGGAATAACCTTCCAGAATAATTGACAGTTCGGTTTCATTAATATCACCGCTGCGTATGCGTTCATGTTCAATGCCTGATAGAATAGAGCCCCAGCGTAAAGCGATTTGTTGCCGGCTCATTTCAGTATTTAAGTATAGAACTGTAGATTGATAATCTACTGACACTGAACGGGAAGTATGCAAAGCAAAGGCAGTTTTACCATGTCCGGTCTGAGCTCCCAGGATAATTAAATCCCCCGGCTTGTACCCCAAAGTGATATGATTGAGCGTATCAAAACCGGTTGGCAACCCATCCAGCGGCAATACGCCTTTGTGCAGTTCTTTTATCTCCTTAAATCGTAAAAATCTTCTTTCTACTTCATCATAACCAAGGGAGGCCAGATCTGACGGGGAATCAATATGGTCATCATATTCCAGAGCAGTCAAATTAGTCAGCTCTTCTTCGGCGGCCAATAATAATTCTTCCACTTCAATATCCTGCCGCTCCAGAACCATCTGAAAACTATGACGTAAAAAGGCTTCAAATTTTCTCAGGCGAGATTTATCTTTTACCCGCTTTATCCAATATTTAATGTTTTCATCATCTATGTATTGTTCAGCAATATATTTAAGCTCTTCAATGTCACGGGGATTAGTTAATAATCCCAGGCTGTGGGCTTCTTTTAGCAGCTCTACAAAAGTGGGCCTGATTTCCCGCTCAAATAAGCTGCAAACCAAATCAAAGATGGTGCCATGCTTGGGTGAATAGAAGTCAACTGTGGTTAAGGTATTATAGGCTTCCACACAGGCATCTTCCGCATGCAGCATTGAGGATAAAACCCGGCGCTCACTTTCCAGGTCAAATAAATTGTCTTCGTCCAATTGTCTTAATACCGGATCAGCCAACCGTAATCACTCCATCGCAGAATAAGAATAAAAATCGGGAATTACCCCGATTTAATTATACCTTACTTTTCAATTCTTCCAAGGTCGAAGGGGGCACATAAAGTTCATACTCGACTTTTTCCGCTTTAAATGCCTTATTTTTGTCAGCGGATTTCTCCACCTTTTTAGCCTTAAATTCTTTTATTTCCCGCTCAGCATCTTCCGGGCTGCGAATTTCTTTGGTCATCCAATTATTAAGCACACTATCTATGTATTCCAGACCGCCATTTTTAGTGCGCTGACACATTATTTCCCCGGCTTTCATTATCATGTTATGGGAAAATCCCCAGTCATAACGCCATTTATAATAAACATTTTTGCGAGCCTCGGCATTCATATCAACTCCGGTAAACTGTCCAAACTCCATTAAATCCGGATCAAATTGTTTATATTTTGCCAATCGGCTTTTATCTTCATCAATGTATTTTTGGAAATAGAGTTCCAGACCTTCTACACTATTAACCGAATACTCTTTCAGATCACGGGCAATTCTGGATATTTCCCGCGGATTATAAATATTACGTTCAAAACAAAGTTCCAGCATACATAATAAAAATTCCGGAGTGAAAGCCATTTCTTCCAGCCATTTCTTAAGTTCATTCGCCATTTTTACACTGAGCAGGTTACCGGTTTTCTTGGAAATAAAGTCAGCTACCTTTTTATAATTACCATCAGAATTATTGAATATCTCTACTGGGCTGCTCTGCTTTTCTTTTTCCAGTTCCTGTTCCAGTTGTTCGATACGCTTTTGGTATTCTTTCATTTGAATATTATTATCAGGTTCAGCTGTTATATAGCTATGATCTCTTAAAATCAAGTTTTCCAGACGATTAAAAAGCGGCTCCAGAAATATATGTTTATTAGATAAACCTCTGGACTTTGATTCCAAAACGATCAAACCTATTTTTTCAAGGCGATTTAAGCGACGGGATAATTTGGATTTATTAGCTAATGGACACACCTGTAAAACTTGTCCCAGGCTAACTCCAGTTTGAAATAATGGTCTGGTACGTTCAAAGGTATAAAGAACAGCTGCCAGAACGCCAATATCCTCAATTTCCAAATCCAGTTCCTGTCCATAGTGAAACAAAGCTCCAGGGATATTAGCATATCCCCAACGAATAATTTCCAGAGAGGCAATATTATGGTGCATTAAATAACCTTCCTCCAAATTTTGAAGTATAACGATTATATCATTTTCATTTTCAGTGAAACAAGGTTTAGGTTCTTATGTGAGGAGTCCAAATAGATTGTTTAATCAAGATAATGAGTTGATTTGTTAATTTCCGGTATATCCTGTAATTTTTCTAATTTGACTATATAAAAAAGCCGGGTAGAGGCAGTACCCGGCCAATTTTAATTATATCTAACCAATAGCAGCTTTTATTTTTTTCATACTATCAATAATAGCATCATAATTGTTACTGTCCATGGCATTTTTAAACATATAATGCATCTCATTACGTAATTCAAGATATAACTGTTCCGCCAACATAGTCTTGGTTAACTCATCAACCACAACCTCGGTTTTGCTTTCAATTTTATCTTTGGGATGCAGGTCATATTCATCCATCCAGTCAGGAATATATACCGGTATACGGATTTCCTGACGAATATAATCGGATAATGCTTCCTGGGCTTCCGGCTCTCCATGAACTAAAAAGACTGCCTTGGGCAAGCTGGTAAAATGTTTTAGCCAATTGATTAATCCCGATCTGTCAGCATGAGCAGAATAGGCTTCAATACTTCTGATGTCAGCTTTGACTGCTATTTGTTCTCCATGAATCTGAACCAGTTTTTCACCATCTACAATTCGCCTTCCCAGGGTACCAAAAGCCTGATAACCAACAAACAGAATAGTTGACTCAGGTCGCCATAAATTATATTTGAGATGATATTTAATACGCCCGGCATCGCACATTCCACTGGCAGATATGATTATGGTATTGGATTTTCTTTCATTAAGCAGCCGGGATTCTTCCTGCGTATTTGAAAATTTTAGATTAGGCAGGCTGAATTGACCCCGACGAATCAAATCACGAGTCTCCGAATCGAAATATTCAGTGTGATCAACAAAAATCTTGGTAGCTGCAATCGCCAGAGGACTGTCAATAAATATGTCAATCTTGGGATCAAGGCGACCTTCCTGATAAAGGATATTAAGATCGTAGAGCAAATCCTGGGTTCTCTCTACCGCAAAGGCAGGAATTATTAAGTTTCCGCCCTTCTCCATTGTGTATTTGATAACCGACTCCAATTGTTCCTGTCTATTAAAGGTACCTTTATGAAGACGATTTCCATAGGTGGATTCCAGAATTAGATAATCCGCATTTTCAATTATGGTTGGATCTTTTACCAATGGCTGATTGCTATTGCCAAGGTCTCCTGAAAAGACCAGTTTTAATGTTTTTCCATCCTCTCCTATCCAAATTTCTATAATACAGGAACCCAAGATATGTCCGGCGTCCCTCAGACGCACCTTTATTCCCGGGGACAGTTCAATAATTTCATCCATATACAATCCTTTTAATTGCGGCAGGCAATTCATGGCATCCTGACTGGTGTAAATAGGTTCCATTAACAGCTTCCCTGCCCTCAGAAGTTTGCGATTTTTGCGTTCTACTTCCATTTCCTGGATATAACCGGAATCGGGCAGCAGTACCCTGGCCAGTTCACTGGTAGGATGACTGCAATATATATCTCCTTTAAATCCATGTTTGCATAATTTGGGAATTAGACCGGTATGATCAATATGGGCATGGGTTAAGATTACAAAATCAATTGTTTGGGGGTCAACAACAAACTCCTTGTAGTTTCTCTCTTTTACTTCCTTAACTCCTTGGAATAATCCACAATCAATGGCAAATCGTTTGTCGTTGGTTTCAATAACAAAAAAAGAACCGGTAACGGTACGCGTTGCTCCCAGGAATCTTAATTTCATATAAAGACGCCTCCATTATTGCAATAATCTAACTTATAATATTATACTGCAATAATCTGTCTGGCGTCCTTTTTTTTCGACAATCGATTATATTCATGATAAAAATTTATGATTTCGAAGCGTATCATTTTAACATCACCTTGTTCAATAACCTGATTAAGAGTCTCGAAACTGTTTTTACCAAACTCCCTTACCAATTCATTGCTGTCCAAATCCTCGATTAATTCACTATAGCGTACATGTATTTGTTCAAAAATGCCATAATATAATTGCTTCATTTGACCAACCCGTTTTTTTACGATGGCAATATCAAAATCATCTTTTTCCATTAAGTACAACAACCCATGTAGAAGATTAATAATTATTTTGTTGTGAAATACAGCTACCATAACCTCACGACGATATTGTTTACTTAAAAGGTAACGCATATAATCATTTAATTCCTTTTGATAATTGGCATTAAGCACTTCATACTGGTTTAAAAAGTTAATTTCATTAACAGTAATATCTCCCAACATAAGAAACCTCCTTTAGTACTTCTAAAGGAGGTTTTCCCCGTTATAATACTGAAATCCTTTAGTTAATTATCGTATTATTACTCTTGATTTCCAATGTTTTCGCCATTATTCAGCATCCAGCAAGGTTAAAATTGAGACAATTATTTTAGCCCGTGTCGTTGCAGAAAATTCCCCATGCGTTCAATGGCTTTTTCCAGATTGATGACGCTGGCAGCGTAACAACAGCGGATGTGGCCTTCTCCATTACTGCCAAAAGCATTACCCGGTACTACCGCCACCTGTTCTTCATTTAAAAGTTTTTCACAGAACTCTTCACTGTTTAATCCGCTGCTGGTAATAGAGGGGAAACAATAGAAAGCTCCCCGCGGTTCAAAGCACTGCAGACCAATAGAGCGCAGACCCGATAATATTAGTTTACGACGATTATTGTAATCATCAATCATACGTCTCATTTCGGTTTCACCATGCCGCAAAGCTTCGATAGCCGCCTTTTGTCCCATTATAGGTGCGCACATAATCGTATACTGATGTACTTTGGTCATGGCAGCAATAATTTCCGGATGTCCGCATACATAACCAATTCTCCATCCAGTCATAGCATAAGCCTTGGAAAAACCGTTCATTAGCAAGGTACGGTCTTTCATACCGGGCAATGAAGCAATGGAGACATGTTCACCCTGATAAGTTAATTCGGAATATATTTCATCAGATATTACGATTAAATCATGCTTTATAATTAAGCCGGTCAATGCCTCCAAATCTTCTCTGCTCATTATGCCGCCGGTAGGATTATTAGGATAGGCCAGAACCAGTACTTTACTCCGGGGAGTAATACATTTTTCGAGATTCTCAGCCGTCAGGCGGTATTCATCACTGGCATAAGTCGGTACTGGTACCGCCTTTCCATAAGCCAGGACTGCTCCGGGAGCATAAGAAACAAAACAGGGCTCAGGTACCAGCACTTCATCATCAGGCTCCAAAAGAACGCGCATAGCCAGATCGAGAGCTTCACTTACTCCTACTGTTACCAGTATTTCTTTGGCAGGTGAATATTCAACTCCCAGGTTTCTTTTCAGATAAATGGCGATTTCCTCACGCAGTTCCGGCAAGCCTGAGTTTGAGGTATACATGGTATAACCTCTTTCCAGAGAATAAAAACATTCTTCGCGAATATGCCAGGGAGTTACATAATCGGGCTCTCCAACTCCCAATGAAATAACCCCCTCCGTTTGCGCTACCAGATCAAAAAATTTGCGAATACCTGATGGTGGAATTGATTTAACCAGAGGTGAGATTTTATTACCTATACTGTTCATGGACTAACCACCAGCCTTTTATCTTCCTGAGGACCTTCAAATACGAAATCATCCTGTTTGTAACGTTTAAGGATAAAATGAGTTGTCGTGCTCTGGACTTGCTCCAGAGTAGATAATCGATGCGAAACAAACCAGGAAATATCTTTCATGGTTTCGCCAGTTACAACCACCGATAAGTCATAGGTACCACTCATTAAATTAACACTGCGAACTTCCGGAAAACGACAAATGCGTTCTGCTACCCGGTTAAAGCCGACTTCCCTTTCCGGTGACACTTTAACATCTATCATGGCTGTAACCCCATCAGCTCCGACTTTTTCCCAATCAATAACAGTTTTATATCCCAGAATAACATTATCTGCTTCCAGTTTCTTAATGGTTGCGTCAACTACTGCCTCGTCAACTTCCAGCATGGTAGCTATAGTATTGTTGCCCAGTTTCGCATCCGCAGCAATCAGTTTTAAAATTTTGTTTTCCAAATTCATGTTAATCCTCCTTTATAAATATAAAAGCCCTCATCCCATTAAAGGGACGAGAGCTTAACTCCCGCGGTACCACCCAGATTGACCTAGTGTCCACTCAAAATCCTGTAACGGCGGAAACCCCGTCCGGCTTATTTCACCGGCCCTCCCAGGTGGCTTTATCAGTGAAATTGTTACCGGTTCTCAGCCTCCCCGGCTCTCTGAAAAACTATTCACAAATTTGGCCTGTTCATCGTGTTATCCTATTAAATTGTTATAAATGATATCACTCTGCATTAACACAGTCAAGAAAAATCAAACCTCAGAGTGATTTGCCGCTTTCAGTGCATGCTTTTTACAGCTCCGTTAATCCGCATTTATTTCATATTAATACCTGCCGCTTCTAAGTATTGAATAAACCAGAAATAATCCCAGGACTATAGCCGTTAAATAGCCAACCTCAACCAGAGGTATTTTCCCTAGTAAACTACCGCTGTAATTATCTACTACGAGGGAACTGCCAATAATTATGCTGGCTAATATTATGGCCAGTGAAAGGCGATTGGACATAATATCCAGACGTGAGGACAATCGTTTTAAATTGGAATGTTCCAGTTTAACTTTAAGCTCGCCCTCCTCCAACAGTCCAAGTATACTGTCAATTTGACGCGGCATGTTCTTAATTGAATTGGCATAATCAAGAGTTAAATCCCAAATATCATCTTTTAATTTTTCTGGAGATAATCGGCGTGTCACCAGTTTACGTCCATATGGTTCAGCCAGATCAATAATACTTAGCTTGGGATCCAGCTGGGTTACCATGTTTTCAACCGTCATAATCATTTTAACCATAAGTGATAAATCCGCAGGCAAACGCATTTTGTATTTAGTGGATACATCAATTATCTCAGAAAGCGCTTCAGCAACATTAATCTGTGACAGAGGCAGACCGTAATATTTATGCTGCAGGCGGGCAATATCGCGCCTTAATTCTTCACGATTTACGGTATTACCACCGATACTGATTTGTAACAAAGCTCTTGTAACCGCATTGGTATCATAGCGCATCATACCAATTATCATATTCATGCCATACTCTCTGATTACATCATCTACTACTCCCACCTGCCCAAAATCATAAAATATTATCTTTTCTCCGGGACCAATGGCTATATTGCCCGGGTGGGGGTCGGCATGAAAAAAGCCATAATCATATATTTGCTTAAAAAGGGCATCAATTAAATGCTCAGCGATTTTTTCAGGGTTATAATTAGCTTTTTTCAGACTGACAAAATCAGATATCTTTACCCCTTCCAGATATTCCAAAGTTAAAACCCGCCTGGATGAATGTTGCCAGTAAACTTTTGGTATGGCCACATTTATATTCTTTTCAAAATTACGGTAAAATATATCTACATTACGGGCTTCTTTGCCAAAATCCATCTCACTGCGTAGTGCTTCCGCCATCTCATCAACAATTTCGCTAATTTTATAAAATCTGCCCCAGTTAGTCCTTCTTTCAATCATGCGACTTAATTCATAGAGTATTTCCAGATCAGTTTCTACCACGCGCTCAATTCCGGGACGCTGAACTTTTACTACAACTTCTTCACCATTTATCAGGGTTGCTCTATGGACCTGAGCAATGGAAGCGGCAGCAATCGGTACCGGGTCAAATTCGGCAAATACTTCCTCAACCTTGATACCTTCACGGCGGCAGACCTGCCATATTTCTTCAATAGAAAACGGCGGTACTTCATTTTGCAATTTTTCAAACTCTTTTATGTATTCGGGTCTCAGTATATCCGGTCTGACACTTAATAATTGCCCCAACTTTACAAAAGTAGGACCTAATTCTTCGAAGGCACGGCGCAGGTTCCTGGCAATATTGGGATTATCTATTTCCATTAACAGTTCATCAGGAGATTTCCTTTTTATTCTCCGTAATGTGAAGCGCTCAAAAATGAAG
The DNA here is from genome assembly GCA_028698695.1 of Syntrophomonadaceae bacterium. GTDB lineage: Bacteria > Bacillota > Syntrophomonadia > Syntrophomonadales > Syntrophomonadaceae > JAAYBS01. The sequence continues at coordinate 16,945 of JAQVWB010000010.1, forward strand.
CCAAACCCATGTTTAATAAGGGTATTGGCCACTTCCCGATAACGGGGCAAATGATTCATATGTGACAGCCCTCGATATAAATTCACCCTTGTTTTTCCTCCATAGTCATTACTGCCGGGGGTCTCCCGGCAGCTCTTAGCTAATCTATTTCTGTTGCATTTCTTCTATCCTGGCTTTCAATGATTCAAACTCACTGCGTGTTACGAGGGAAAAATCTTTGCGCCAGTCTTCTATTTCCTCTTTAACCATTTTGCGCAAAGCCTGTTTTTCTTCTTCCCCTCTGGTCAGCAAATCATCAATGATCTGTTTGGCCTCATCACCTGACATCTCACCCTTTTCCACCAACTCATTCACTAATTTTTCCGCTTTTTCACGTGTAACACTAAAAATACCTAATCCCAGGTACAGGGCTTTTTTTATCATACTCATTCAAGTCAACCTCCTCATAGCTTTATATGGCTAATATACCATAATTCCTCACAACCTGCCATCATCAGTTCAAGGATAGAATACCCGAAAACAAGGCATTTCAAACCAATAATATGTTCAAAATGCCTGCAAATTTTTAATTATATTTTAAATCGTTTTGAAAACCATTAAGAATTTTAAAATTCCCAACAACTTGCATGGCACAATACGATTCAGCTTTGACCATTACCCATTATTCTGCTATAATCACTTATGCAATATGCGCCCGTAGCTCAGTGGATAGAGCACCGGCCTCCGGAGCCGGGAGCGGAGGTTCGATTCCTCTCGGGCGTACCATTAGTTATTCAGGCGTTTCCATCAAATATTAGAAACGCCTTTTTGATACTTTGACCGCAACTATATTGCACAGGGGAAAAATTCATTAGTCTTATTTGCCCTATTATTTCACTACCTTATTCTTTTCGGCCATGTTTAAATGTATTGCAGCAGGTTTCCTGCGATGATTTAACCTGGTAATCATCGGCGCTTGATCTGACTTCAATATAATCAGCCTGGCATACAAAATTATCATTGTAATAGCATTCTTCACACATACATTTTGATACTTTTGACATATTATTAGACCACCTTTCAATATTGTATTTATAAAATCCCCTATCAAATATGGTTTAATTCAAAAATCATTTAACAAAAATAGCCTATTATTTAAGGATTGAATTATTAACTATGCAGTTTATCACGTATCTCATCCTCAAAGATTGTATGTATCGATACATTAGAACACCACTTTTGATAATCTGCATTAAAGAACAAATGTTAAATAAAGTTGTCAGCATAACCGTCCGAGACTGCTAAAATAGTATCACAAATGTCATCCTGAGGAACTGCAAGCGACGTAGGATCTCTTTTTAAATCCGAAAATATTGGTGTTTATGCTAATGAGACTCCCCCTAAGGGACTACACCCTAATCGGGTACTAATGATACACCCTAATCGGGTGTAATTAATGTTGCTGATGCTCCCTTAAGGTCGCTATTAAGGTTGCTTCGCTATCCCTCAGAGTGACACGCTGAGAGGGCTTTTTCAGCAGTCTCGAACCGTCCCCCTGAAAATATAAGAAATACCCCTTAAAGCAGGTTATGTTTTAACTTCTGCCTTAAGGGGTTTGGGGTTACTCATTGATTATTTTCTTCCCTTCATGAACAAACTGGTTAATCTCTTTTAGGTAGTTCCGGTTGATAAAACAGGAGTGGACAACAAATGCCGGCTGAACCAACTGCAATAAACGCAAAAAGAGCCGCCAGGGATGTAGATACCATGTTTCTAATCTTTAACATTTCATCACCTCCTTTCGTTTGAGGAGTCCTTCAATTCGTTCAAATAGCAGGTCTAACGATCTGATAAATGCTTGTCCCCAGGGAAGTAAGGTGAAATTTTGCCAAAGCAGACCTGTCAGGATTGTAATAATAATCATTTCCTGAGATAAAACATAACTAGTAATAGTTATCAGCAAGAACAATAATAAAACTAAATAGGATTGCCGTTTAAGTTTTCTTATTATAGATTCATCGCTAATAATATTAATGGGATTATCCACTGGAACATAGAAATGAATAACTAATACCGAGAAGATTGCAAGACATGTTATGTAGACTGGTAAATAATAGACTGGAATAAATTTAACAATAAAACCCATCGAAATAAAAATAATTAAGCTGGTGATAGTACATCTGACGTAGGTTTTACAATGGGGACCACCGGTAGACCTTCTATACAGAGCCGCAGTGCAGACAATCACTAATACTTCTTTGACAATTCCCAGTAACATTGCTATCAGTGCGATTAAAACGATTTGTAATAATGCCCCCAGAACTATTTCCAAACCATAGCGTATCTCGTCCTCAAAGAAATTATCGTCAGCGTTTTTAACCAGCAAATGAGCCAGTTTTTTGGCCAATAGATTCATCACATTCCCCCTTTTGCCTGTCTCTCGGGAAGAATACTGAAAACTCAATCATATGGTCATCAGTATTGACTATATCCAGATATCCGCCATACTTTTTAATCAAAGTATTACAAATATGCAGACCCAGTCCTGAATGTTCCCCCCCTTTGCTACTAAAACCTTTTTGCATGATCTTTTGGATTAAATCATCTTCTAAATGTCCGTAATTAGATACTTTAAAAATATAATGATTGGGTTCAGTTCCAATATAGATGTTTACTATCCTTCTATCTTCATTTAAGAGCATGACTGCATCAAAAGCATTATTAATTAAATTACCGAGAATGTTGTTTAGTTCAAATGAAGGCATTTCAAGATTTTCAATCTGGTCTTCCACCAAAACCTGAAATTTAATATTATTGCTTCTGGCCATTCCCGATTTAATATAGATCAGGGCAGTTAAAGCCGGATGACCTGTAATAATTTTTTCATTGAAAAAAACACTCCCT
>JAQVWB010000011.1 GCA_028698695.1 Syntrophomonadaceae bacterium
GGGTAAACAACCGAATAGCCCTAGATGAAATGGCAGAATTAATCCGCGCAACTGGTAAAATTCCTGCGATGCGCGATACTTCATATAAAATATTACAGGTATTATAAGATGGAGAGAAAAATATGCATGAATGTCAATTAGCATTTATAGGTGGATCCAGCACTTTAAGTATTAATATACCTGAAGACCTCAATCTTCCTTTTGTTAAAGTATTGGAAGAAAATCTGCGTTACGAGACCCCCTGGGGGATGAGTCCGGAGTTTAAACTAATTTCAATAAATGCTGCAGAAGGAGAAAGGTCAGTTTTAACCTGTCGTATGCACGGTTGGCGTTCCGGGGTAAGTCGGGCTGATGCTTCCCGCCAGGTATTTTGGGTATTAAAACAGGCCGGGGTCAAAAGGGTGGTTGTTGAAGGGGGAGTAGGAGCAATAAATCACCTGCTGAACCTGAGAGATGTTGTTATTCCCCATGATTATATTGATTATTCAGTGCGAAAAGATGTGGGATTGGACGATCATTATTTACTTATTATGAGAGATTCAATCTGCCCGGTAATGAGCCTCAAGCTTACTAAAATATTTGAAAATAATTGGGAGGGCAGAGTTTTTAATCGCGGAGTATATGTTAATACTGATGGACGCCATTTTGAAAGCCCTGCTGAGATAAATGTTTATAGAATGAACGGAGGAGATATAGTAGGACAGAGTATCTGCCCGGAAGTATACCTGGCCCGTGAAATTGGAGCATGTTATGCAGGGGTTTATATGGTAGTAAATTATGCTGAAGGAATAATTGCTCCTTGGCAACATGAAGATTTAGCAGATATTTTTTATAATGAAAGTAAAGCCATGGGTAAACTGATTTTTAATTTTTTACAACAGATCGACCTGCAATCAACTTGTTCATGTAAGGATTTACGAAAAGAAACCTTGTTAAAGGATATTTATTAAAGGGAGGGTAATTATGAATCAGTCTGATAACAAATCAATAAGCAGCACAACGAAATTAGTTATCTTAATTCTGGTGTTTGCGGCACTGTCTTATCTATCCAGCTTGTATTTTGATTTTCTATGGTTTAAGTCGGTAGATTATCAACAGGTATTTACTACCATATTATTTAATAAAATTATCATTTACGCGTCAGTCTTCATAATTGTATTTTTGCTGTTTTTCTTTAATCTTAAATTAGCCAAAAACCATTTAAGTAATGACGAAGATGACCGAGGTTATGAAACTGATGAGGGTGGAGATATAATCTATCTGAATGTTGATAAAACGCCCTGGAAGCAATTTCTTGACAGCCCGGCAGTCATATGGATATTTTTAGCTGTGAGTATTATGGCAGCTTTACTGATTAGCTCCATGGCTGCTGATAATTGGCTGGTTTTTCAACAGTATTTTAACCGTGTAGCCATGGGGACTACTGATCCAATATTTAACCGGGATATTAGTTTCTACTTCTTTGATTTGACCTTCTATCATTTAGTTTATGGTATTTTGATGTCTACTTTGGTATTACTGACCATAGCCATAACAGTTGTGTATTTGCTAAATGTAAATTCGGCTGTTTTATTGGGTAATTGGTTGGAGTTTTCATTTGCGAAAGGACATCTGGCAGTATTAATTGCAACAATTTTCGGTTTAAAAGCCTGGGGTTATCGACTTAATGCTTTTGATATTCTGTTTTCACCTACCGGTATTGTTTATGGAGCTACTTATTCTGATATTCATGCCCGTTTACTGGCATTTAAGGTTTTACTGGCAGTTTCACTGGTTATTGCCGCTATAATATTGGCTAATATTTTTATTAAACGCTTAAATTGGATTTTATATGGCATAGGTGCATGGGTTGCAATAGCAATCGTTTTGGGCGGGATATATCCTACATTAGTTCAAAAACTGGTAGTTCAGCCTAATGAGTTTAACAGAGAAGAAACTTATATCGAAAATGCCATTGCCTATACCCGTCAGGCTTATTCTTTGGATCAGGCTACTAATAAAGAATTCAAAATTGATTATAATCTGGATATTAAAGCTCCGGAACATCAGGATACTCTGAATAATATACGCTTATGGGATTGGCAGCCGTTACAGACTACTTATCGCAATCTGCAGCAACTAAGACCTTATTATGTATTTAATGATGTGGATATTGACCGCTACACTATAGATGGTCGTTACCGACAGGTAATGCTGTCGGCGAGGGAAATAGATCAGGAAGAATTGCCGGAGAAGGCTAAAACCTGGATAAATCAGAGATTAATGTATACTCACGGTTATGGTATCGTAATGAGTCCGGTTACTGAAATTGCTGAGGAAGGATTTCCGCAGTTCTTTGTACAGGATATCCCCCCCCAGTTTACAACCGATTTAAAAGTTACGCGACCGGAAATCTATTTTGGAGAAAAAACCAATACCTACGTGATGGTTAATACCAATCAACAGGAATTTGATTATCCGCTGGGAAATGAGAATATTTACTCTACCTATAAAGGCAAGGGTGGTATTGCAATTGATAACTATCCTCGCCGGGTGTTGTTCAGCTGGGTATTAAGAGATTATAAAATGTTATTATCCTCTGTAATTAACAATAATAGCCAGTTATTAGTTAATCGCAATATTGAACAACGCGTGCAAAAGATTGCCCCTTATCTGGCATTTGATCATGATCCCTATATGGTAGTGGATAAAAAGGGTAATTTATTCTGGATGCTGGATGCTTATACAGTCTCCAGCAAGTATCCTTATTCCCAACCTTTTGATAATTATAACAACAACTATATTCGCAATTCAGTTAAGGTTACCTGTAATGCTTATACCGGTGATATGAAGTTTTATGTTGCTGATGACTCAGATCCAATTATAAAAACTTATGCAAAAATATTCCCGGGTATTTATAAGCCGTTGAGTGAAATGCCCAAAGACTTATATGCTCATGTACGCTACCCCGAAGATATTTTTTCCGTACAGGCTGAAATGTATCAAACCTTTCATATGACTGATCCGTGGGTCTTTTATAACAAAGAGGATTTATGGGTTATTCCCAACGAAATAGTTGATGATAAACCGCAAAAGGTTGACCCCTATTATATCGTCATGCGGTTGCCTGATGAAAACAAGGCAGAATATGTTCTGATGATACCGTTTACGCCTAAGAGCCGGCCAAACATGGTGGCCTGGATGTGCATGCGCATGGATAATGAACAATATGGCAATATGATGGTTTATGATTTTCCTAAACAGGCGACTATATACGGACCCGAACAAATAGAAGCCCGTATAACTCAAAATACGGAAATTGCTCAGCAAATTACTCTCTGGGATCAGAGGGGAGCCAGGATTTATCGCGGCAATCTACTGGTTATACCCATGGGTAATTCCATTCTTTATGTGGAACCCTTATACTTGCAGGCAGACAACGGTAAAATCCCAGAGCTGAAACGGGTAATTGCCGGGTTTGACAAAAAAATCGTTATGGAATCTACTCTTGACCAAGCTCTAATAAAGTTATTTGGCGAAGGGCGACCTGATGTACCTGAAACGTCTGATAAACCTGTAACAGTTGAACCGGCTGCTGATATCACCCTGCAGGAATTGGCCGAACAGGCACGGCTTTATTATGACCAGGCAGAACAAAGATTAAAAGATGGAGATTGGGCAGGTTATGGTGAATCCCTGCAAGAATTAAACAAGGTTTTATCACAACTGGAGGAAACTGTTATTCAGTAATAAGCGGGGGTTATTGTTAGGGGGGGGACCAATGTTATTAAAAATTACAGATAAGATTTCCATGATTCAAAGTGAACTTGGGTTCACTTACTGTAACTGTCTTCTGATTGATGATGATATCAGAGCTGTCATTGATACTGGTGCAGATACCAAATCATTGACAGAAGTATTACCGGAAAATATAGATATGGTTTTATATACGCATCATCATTATGATCATACTCGCGGAAATCCTTTATTCGGACAGTCCAAAACTTTTATTCACGAGGCAGATTGTGAAGCGCTTACTACTATTGAAGCTTTCACTTACTATAATTCGTTGGATCAATGGGATAGTCTTATGCCCGGATATGACTTTCTTGATGCTGCAGCGCAAATAGGAATATTGGAAAACGCACCTTTTTGGTCAATTGATGCTACTTTTAAAGATGGGCAGATTTTTGATTTTGGTAAAACCAAAGTGGAGGTCCTGCATACTCCCGGTCATTCAGCCGGACATTGTTCTTTCTGGTTTCCTGATCAGGAATTATTGTTTACTGGTGATATTTGCCTAACCAAAGTTGGCCCCTGGTATGGAGAAATCTGTGCCAGTCCTGATGAAATGCTGCAATCAATTCAAAGGCTGATAGACTTGAAACCCCGCTTTGTAACTTCATGTCACATAAACGAAATATCTGAAAACGGTATTGAAATGTTACATGAATTCAAAAACCGAATCTATAAACGTGATGAGCGCATCCTCAATTATCTTAAAACTAATCCGGCGACAGTTGAGGATATTGCTAATCACCATTTGATTTACCGTTTTCATCCTACGCCTTTTGTCCTCTTCTGGGAGAAACTGATGGTTATTAAACACTTGCACAGGTTAAAAAGGATAGGACTAATCAGTGAAGATGATGAAATATTTTTCGCAGAATAGGGGTTGTAAATAACTACATGAAAATTGTATGTCTGGGTGATAGTATTACCTGGGGTTTTCCCCATGGAACACAGGACTCATGGGTGGAAATGCTATCGCAGGCTTTAAATGTTACCATCATTAACAAAGGTATAAATGGGGATACAACCAGCGGTATGCTGAGAAGATTTACACGGGCAGTTTTGCAGCAAAATCCTACTCATTTGATTCTAATGGGCGGTATAAATGATGTGGTACAAGAAGAGTCCTATGATCGCATAACGCGAAACATTATGGATATGGTTGAAATGGCTAAGGATGCTGGTATAAAAGTTATTTTGGGAACTCCCACCGCAGTGGATTTTCAACCTTGGGAAAGACTGTTGGTTCGGCTGCGTAAATGGATTTTTCAGTACGCCAATGAACAGGGGATAGCAGTAATTGATTTCAGTCAGGCCTTTTATGACCAATCCGGTCAGCTAAAAACCGACTTATTATTACCTGATGGGGGACACCCAACCCGCAAAGGTTATCAGGCCATGTTTGAACAAATCAATTTAAGCATATTTGAAAATTAAACTTGTCCTGCCCCATGAAAATGACGCATGGTTAACTGATAAATCTTTTGCCCGCCATATTATCGAGCGTGAAGGCCCGCTGCTGAAAGCTGAGATGATTTAATCCTTCAATTTACACCGCTGGCGGGACCTCATGTGGAGCAAGGGGTTTTACTTCCATAATACTTATTATGCCATCGGCAGGGGAATAGCTTTTTACTCTGGCGGTGGCTTCGTTTTTGGCATCGCTGTACCTGGCAACTAATGCTGCAGCATATTCAATAATTGAAGATGAGAGTTCATTGCCAAGCGGTCTTAAAAGTGCCGTAGGGCCGGGGCGATCTGTAACTTTTAATAGAATATCATTAGAATGAAACAAAATTTCAATAAGTTCATTTTCAGATTGATTGCGACCTACTACCAATAGAACAGCTCCGTTTAAGAAAAAGTGCCTGCCTGTTTTTAGCAGCTCCAGTTCAGGCTGACTGGGTATTTCCTTATAATCCATAATCACGCGCAGACGCCGGGCAAAATTGGCTTCGGTTAATAGACATCCGCCGGCAGGTGATGGGTATTCCTGTATGCCTAATTCTTCCGCCAGTTGTATTTGGCGCGTACGACCCCGACCGCTAATATCCAGTAATTTTTCCCGTTCTATCCAGCCTTCCTGCTCAGGTATGGTAGCAGGAAGAAGTTTGCCTGATAAGGGTCTGACAATATATCCACGGTAACCGGAAAGTTTTTCCACCGACATAAGTGATGATTTATTCTGACTCATGGGACGCTGTCCCAATACTTCACCGGTTATAATAAAGGACGCTCCGATTTCAGGCATAAAGTCGCCGGCTTTACGAATCATAAATGCATGACAATCTATACAGGGATTCATATTTTTGCCATAGCCATACTTCGGATTTCTTAGCACTTGCGTTATATATTCCTCGCCAACGGGTAACAAATGCAGTTTTATACCTAAATGCCGGGCAGCATTTTGGTTTCGTTCATCAGCTCCGAAAAAAGGACTGGTAAAGTTAACACCCTCCACAGTAATACCTTGTTTTTGTATTACTGCAACTGCCAACTGGGAATCCAATCCCCCTGAGAATAAACTAATTGCTTTCATAATTACCTCATCAAATATTCTTTATCGCTTATAACATCTATAGCATGCTTTTTCAATAAAGCTGCAGTTACACCGTCACCAGACCTAAGTTGCCCTGAGAATGTTCCGTCATATATTCCTCCTGCTCCACAGGAAGGACTGCGATCTTTCAGGATCACCAGTTCAATCTGATTTTGCAGCGCAGTATTTAAGGTCTGTTCAGCTCCATTAATAAATGCCGCGGTCATATCTTCAGCATTTTTATTTATTACTCTGGCCTTACCGTCTATAACATCCCTGCCGTCTCCTCCGATTATTTCGCATGGGGAACGGGGGACTGACAGTCCTCCCTCAGTTTCCGGACATATAACCATACATTGACCTTCTTTATGCATTTGTATAAATACTGGATGCTGATTATTAAAACCGTTGTATTTGCAGTCGAATCCGCATAAGCAGGCACTTACCATTATTTTCATCTAATCAGTTCCTCCTGGTGGATATCTATTTATGTTAGCAAATAGTAGATGGTTTTCATATTATAAGATACAAATTAGGCATGGTGGAGATTTAATGTATAATTTTAAAATGGTTCAGATAAAATATGCCGACCAGGTTGAACCCGATTATTTGTGGCTTAATAAGGACCTTGCCAAAACAATTTCCCTCCCGGAAGATAATCACATTGAGCTTCATGTAGGACAACTTAAACGACTCTTCAAAGTAGTAATATCCAATAATATTAAGGATAATCAAATACTGCTTCATCCTACTATTATCAAACAGTTATGCCTGACTTCAGAGCATGATTACGGTATCAGGATTATAAACAATGTTATTTATCTGGGACCGGTAGTAGGAATTATGGCTGATATTTACAATGAAAACGGGAAAATATTTGGCGGTCAAACCTTGTTTATCAAGCAATTATTAACTGCTGGCCGGGAAATAGGTGAATTATGTTTTGCTTTTAGTCCCCTTAGTATTAACTGGAATCGCAATACTATTAACGGTTATACCTATGTAAAAAACAGTTGGAAAAAAGCAGTTTTCCCCCTCCCGGATGTTGTTTATCCGCGTACAAGAGGCTTTTCACCGGTAAAAATGAGTATCCGTCAAAAACTGAATGCCCAAGGGGTCAAATTATTTAATCCGGTTCTGGTAGGGAAATGGAATACTTATAAAATTTTATGCAAAAATCAGTCCTTATCCGATTATCTTCCTGATACCCGCTTATTTAACAAGTTTTCCCTAATAGATACTATGACACGAAGTTACCAGGCTGTATATCTTAAACCAGTTAATGGTTCCCAGGGCAGGAACATCATAAGGGTCGAAAGATACAAAAATCGGGGTTATTATTATCAGTTTGAGGTTAATAAACATACTGTAAAAGGGAGTGCACAGAGTCTGGAACAACTACAGTCCGTTCTAAAGCCAGTCATAGGTAACCGCACTTATATTATCCAAAGACAAATAAAACTATTAAGAGATAAAGATAGAATTGTGGATTTAAGGATCCTGGTTCAAAAGGACCATACCGGTGAGTGGGTAATTACAGGCATAGCCGGTCGGGTGGGAAAAGAAGGTTCCATAACAACAAATATATCCGCAGGCGGTAATGGCTGCCGATTGGATAAACTTTTATGCAGTAATTTTACTGACAACCAGCAGCAACAAAACATAAAAGCTCTGGTTGAATATATAGCTCTTGAATCAGCTAAAAGTCTGGAGGCCAGTATTGGCCTGAGCGGAGAAATGGGTGTTGATATTGGTATAGACAGATGGGGTAAGCCCTGGTTCATTGAAGCAAATTTAAGACCGGCCCGGCATATTTTTAATATTCTTAATGATCGAGCTACCAGATTAAAATCAGTGGAAAGACCTATGTTGTACTGCCGTTTCCTAAGCGGCTTTTAAGGGAGGACTGGTGTGAAAATTACTGGCAGGATCACTATTGCTGAATCGTTAGCGAAGGAACTGAATATACCACTTTATAAACATATTATGGTGCGCTCCGGGAGTCTGAAAGTATATGCTGAATTAGTTTTGAGCAACAAAGTTTCAGGTGGTTATCAGCTTTCATCCGATTTAGCGCAGACACTTCACCTTCATTCCAGAAAAAAACTATTAATACGCTATGACCACTTTCTGAATATGCTTCATTTAGGACCAACGATAGGAATTCTGACTACTTCTTTACGTAATGAATCTGATTATGAGCCTACCAGTCTGCAAGCTGAACTTATGTTCTTAAGTAAAATCGGTAACACTCTCCCTGGTCAGATATATATATTTACCCCTTCTTCAGTAAATTGGTCCAACTTGACTGTACGAGGTTATTATTACCGTCAAACCACCGCCAATAGCGGAATATGGTTATCCGCTATTTTCCCTCTGCCTGATGTAGTTTATGATCGGGTTTCCACTCGTACAGGAGAATTGCGTACAATGATTCGTAACACGAAAAAACAGCTCATGTGCATGGAAGATGTAAAGTATTTTAATCCGTCATTTTTAAACAAATGGAAAGTTCATCAGATGATGATGACTAATTCTGAATTACATCAATATTTACCTGAAACCATGGAATTGAACCTTAATAATCTCGAATTCATGTTAAGCAAACATAACGTACTTTATTTAAAGCCAGGCAATGGAAGTTTGGGTATGGGTATAATAAGGGTAGTTCGTGATAGTAACGGGGGACTAAAATATGTAGTACATCGTCGTAAAAGAATTCGCGGACAGGCAGATTCAGCCAAACAGCTTTTAAGCAAAACCAGAGTTTACCGAGATGATCGTCCTTATATTGTTCAACAGGGGATTGCGCTGGCTACTTTCAGAGGCTGTCCTTTTGATTTACGCATTATATTTCAAAAAAACCGCCATGGAAAATGGCAAATCAGCAAAAAGTTTGTTCGAGTAGCTCCACCAGGCAGTTCAGTTGCTAATTTGAGCAGTGGCGGAACTGCTGAAACCAGTAGAAAAGTTATGAATGTATTATTTAAAAACAAAGATATTATTGAAGAAAAAAACCTCGAGATATATAATTTTTCTCTGACTCTGGCTAAAACACTGGAGTTATCCAGTGGTCAAATATTTGGTGAATTGGGGTTGGATATCGGTATTGATAAACAAGGCGGGTTATGGTTAATAGAGGTTAATTCCAAACCGCGAAAAACTACTGAAACCGGCTTTTCTAAAGTTATTATGAAAAATACTTTTATGCGCCCTCTGGAATATAGTACTTATCTGGCTGGTTTTTAGATATATAATTTTATGTTTTTAATTATAACAACAGGAAATATGAAAGGTATGCCGAATATTTCGATTATAAACTAATTTTTTAAGGTACAATATGATTAGATAGTTCACTTGCTCATTATTTTAGGGAGGTTCGGACAATGCAACCAATTAAACGGATTGGTCTATTAACTGGCGGGGGAGATTGTCCAGGATTAAATGCTGTTATTCGGGCTGTAACTAAAACTGCAATTAATCTACATGGCATAGAGGTTTTCGGATTTTTAGACGGGTTTAAGGGGTTAGTAAACAATAACTTCATTAAATTAGACTTGGAACGGGTATCCGGTATTGCACACACCGGAGGTACAATTCTGGGAACCACTAATCGCGACAATCCATTTCGTTATTATTCTATAGAAGATGGTAAAGAAATTTACCGTGATGAATCTGATCGGGCTATAGATAATATCAATTGTCTGGGATTAGATGGGTTAATCGTTATTGGCGGTGATGGCAGTCTTAATATTGCTCATTTGTTCAGTCAAAAAGGAGTTCCGATTGTTGGCGTACCCAAGACGATTGATAACGACCTGTCGGCAACCGAAGTAACCTTTGGTTTTCATACTGCGGTAAATACTGCATCTGAAGCATTAGATAAACTCCATACTACAGCTGAATCGCACCATCGCGTAATGGTATTGGAAGTCATGGGGCGTTATGCTGGTTGGATTGCTCTATATGCCGGTCTTTCCGGTGGGGCCGATGTTATTTTGATGCCTGAAATTCCTTATCACCTGGATTCAGTGATTGAAAAAATTAATTATAGATACACGCTGGACAAGAAGTTCAGTATTATTGTTATTGCTGAAGGTGCCAAACCAGTCGATGGCGAGATGGTAGTTAGCAAGATGGTCGCCGGAAGCCATGATCCAATTAGATTGGGTGGTATTGGTCAAAAATTGGCTAATGATATAGAAACAACAACTGGTATTGAATCGCGTGTTACTGTACTGGGTCATTTACAAAGAGGCGGAGGCCCCATTCCTTATGACCGTATTCTATCTACCCGCTACGGGGTAGCAGCAGTTGAACAATTGGTGTCCGGTAATTCCGATGTTATGGTAAGCTTAAAAAACAATGTTATTACTCCAGTTCCATTAGTTGAAGCTATTCGTGAGATAAGAAATGTTCCAGTGGACAGTGATATTGTTCTGGCAGCAAAGGCTTTAGGAATCAGCTTTGGTGATTAATATAGCGGGAAGGTGTAACCATTGTTAGTCAGCGAGATAATGCGAAAGGATTTCTATACCCTGCATGTAGATGATACTCTGGGACATGCCTGTGAAATTATGGACACTTATCGACTTTATGGGGCACCTGTTGTTGATGATAACAAGGTTATTCAGGGTATATTTACACGGCCTCATTTAATCAGAGCTTTTATACAGGGTCATGAATTAAATACCCCTATAGAAAAACTCATGCAGCAATCAGCCATTACTATTGATGTTGATTCTGATTTTAGTGAGGCTATCAAACTGTTTGTTGATTATGGTTATCATAATATTCCGGTCAAGGATAGCAATAATATCCTGGTGGGGGTGCTTTTATCTTCAGATTTACTGCAAATTGCCACGCAGGAATTTTATCGTTTATTCGGTACTCACCGATTTGATTATTTAGGTAATGCAATGATTGGAATTGATTCCAAAGGATATATTCGTTCAGTCAGCGAAACTGCCCGAAGTGTCTTTGGTCCCAAAGCTTCATCAATAATCAATAAGCATGTATTTGAGACCATCCCTCTATTGGAGAATATAAGCACTGAAATATTATCAGATGCGCAAAAATCGCAGGAATTATATAGCCAACTCAGTATCGCTCAAAAAAGAGTTGAATATTATAGAAACGAATTACAAACTGCCCGCGGAGGCAAATACACTTTTTCAGAAGTTATTGGCATGTCGCCACAAATGAAAAAAATGAGGGTTCTGGCTGCACAGGCAGCCAAAACCACTTCAACAGTTTTAATTCGTGGGGAAAGCGGTACGGGCAAGGAATTGCTGGCTCAGGCTATTCATAATGCCAGTCCCCGTTGCAATGAACCACTTATAAAAGTAAACTGTGCGGCCATTCCGGAGAGTTTAATGGAGTCGGAACTATTTGGTTATTGTGATGGTGCTTTTACTGGAGCAGTTAAAGGAGGAAAACCTGGTAAATTCGAATTGGCTCATGGCGGGTCCATATTTCTTGATGAGATAGGGGACATGCATCCCTCTTTACAGGCTAAACTCTTGAGGGTATTACAGGAGTTTGAATTTGAACGCCTGGGAGGAACTAAAACTATAAATGTTGATGTTCGGGTTATTGCAGCAACTAATCGTAATTTAAAAGACTTGATTGCTCGCGGAAATTTCCGGAAAGATCTTTTTTATCGTCTTAATGTAATTGATATTGAAACTGTCCCGCTTAGGGAACGTCGTGAAGATATTGATTATTTAACTGATTATCTGGTTGAAAAAATAGCTGATCGCCTTAATGTTACAGTCACCGGTATTGATGATTCAGCCAGGCGTGTTTTAAAGGAATATGATTATCCGGGTAATGTCCGGGAGCTTGAAAATATCTTGGAACGGGCAGTAAATATAATTAATGGAGAAACTGATGTAATAAAGGCAGAGCATCTGGCCTACCTGGCAAAAGATTTTAATATATCATCAGCTGAACCTTATTCATCTGCTTTTGACCAAACTCTGGAGGAAGTTATGCACAAAGCTGAAAAAGAAGCGATATTACAGGCATTAACGCAAACCAGTGGTAATCGTAATGAAGCAGCTAAACTACTAAATATACACCGTTCGTTATTATATAAGAAACTTAAAAAACATGAGATATCATAGCCGGGTGAGGGGGAGATAGTTAATGAAAACAGTTGCGATCCTGGGCTCAGGAATTATGGGCGCAGGAATTGCGCAGGTTGCTGCGCAGGCTGGTCTTTCAGTTATTTTGCGGGATCTGCAAATGGGTATAGTCAAAGATGGTTTGGTAACAATTGAGCAAAACCTTGATAAAATGATAAAACGAGGCTCTCTTTTAGCAGATGAAAAGCCAAAAATTTTAGATAGGATCAATGTAACTACAGATTTAACCGATGTTCAGAATTCTGATTTGGTGATAGAAGCTGTGGTTGAGAATATGGCAGTTAAAAAACAGATTTTTGCTGAGCTGGACCATATTTGTTCAGATCATACGATTTTGGCTACTAATACCTCATCACTGTCTATTACAGAAATTGCTGCATCTACTAAACGACCTGACCGGGTTTTGGGTATGCATTTTTTTAACCCGGTACCTCAAATGCGCCTGGTTGAGTTAGTTAAAGGAATAGAGACTTCAGACCAGACCATAGATATTGCCCGAAATTTTACTAATTTGATTGGTAAGGATGAAGTAGTTGTAAACCGTGAAAGTCCGGGGTTTATTGTTAATCGCATCTTAATGCCATTTATGAATGAGGCCATTTTTATTTTTGGTGATGGATTGGCTACTCCTGAAGAGATCGACACTGCTATGAAACTGGGTGCCGGAATGCCAATGGGACCTTTGGAATTAGCTGATATGATTGGTCTGGATATTGTTCATGCTGCGATTCTGGTGTTTTATAATGAGTTTCGGGATCCCAAATATCGGCCTCATACAATTTTATCAACCTATATTCGTGCCGGTTATTACGGTAGAAAAAGCGGAAAGGGGTTTTATAATTATAATATAAATAATACAGATATAATTATGGGGGGGAGTAATTATGATAGTTAGACCAGTTCGTACAATCGGAGCATGGTTTGGCCTGATTATGGGGACAATTGTATTTACTTTTACATTGTGGGGTATCGGGTTTTCGTTGGGACCCGGGGATGAAAGTTTAAAGATACTGCTATATATACCTGCCTTTTTATTTATTGGTATATTTTCTGTTCTGGTATTAGGTGCCTTTACGATGACTTATCGTATTAAAGATGATACGCTAATCATTTATTGGGGCTTTCGCAGTCATAAGATACCTTTCAGTGAAATCAACGAAATCAATCAAATAACCGGCAGGAGTAATTTATACTCAATATTAGGTTTCAGTTGGCCGGGTTATATGATTGGTTTATACAACTCCAAAGGGCTGGGTCCGGTTAGAATGTACGCTACCAACACCCAAAATGGCTATTATTATATAAAAACTAATTTAGGGTTATATGGCATCACCCCACGCAAGCCGGAATTCATCGAGGAACTTGCCGCGCAAACCGGGAAAGATATTGAAATAATCGATATGGAAGCAATGCCCAAATCCCAGAGAGGTCAACTAATGTGTGAAGATGGATATTATAACTTGCTGTACAAGATTAATATTATATTATTGGTAGTTTTTGCTCTTTATTTAGCTATATTTTTCCCGGGGTCAGGGGCATCCAGTTTTGTGGTTTTACTATTAGTATTAGCATTGGCTTTGTTCTTCTTTAATATAGGTAATGCAGCCCGATTATATCATTTTAGTGATCAGGGAGGATACTTTTTATTATTACTGGGTATAGCTGTAACCGGTACTTTTATTATATTATCATTATCGGAAATATCATTATGATGACAACATTCAAAATAAGTTTAATTTGAGCCCATAAGGGCTCTTTTTATTTAAAGTATCACTGGCAATTAATATTATGGAAGACTATAATATGTTTTGAACTCAAGGAAAGGAAATAATACTATGCAATTAGGTATAATTGGTTTGCCTATGGTTGGTAAATCTACCCTATTTCAATTATTAAGTGAAAACCAGGGTAAACAGATTACAGCAGGAAAAACTAATACTGCTATGGCCAGAATACCGGATGAAAGAATGGATTTTCTGTCTGAGCATTATCATCCGCGCAAAACAACCTATGCCCATCTGGAATTAATTGATATTCCAGGTTTATCTCCTACCGGGGAAAAAAGCAGTAATATATTTTTAGATACGGTAAGAAAAGCCGATGCGCTTTTACATGTGGTTCGAGTTTTTGATGATCCTTCAGTACCGTTAACCACCGATGGTATAAATCCCTGGCATGATATTGAATTGGTCAATTATGAACTGCTACTGGCAGATTTGGATTTAATTGAAAAAAGAATTGATCGAATTAATGCCAGTAAAAAGAAACCTGATTCCGAAAAGGAATTGGAATTTCTTAATAAACTTAAAAATACAGTAGAAGATGGTCAACCTATTTCGTCAATTGAGTTTAATACTGAAGAAAAAGAATTTCTAAACACCTATCAATTTTTAACTATCAAACCCATGTTAATCTGCCTGAATTTATCAGAAGATGATATGTTGACCGGCAATTATGCTGGTAAGGATCAAGTATTAAGATATGGGCAGGATTTTAATATTCCGATTGTAGAAATTTCCGCCTCTATTGAAAGTGAAATCGCCCAACTGGATGCGGAAGAACAGGAATTGTTTATGCAGGATTTAGGTATAACCGAGTCAGGTTTGATAAAAATATCACGCAGTATGTATGAAAAGTTGGGTTTGATTTCATTTTTTACAGTGGGAGAAGATGAAGTGAAAGCCTGGACTATAAACAAAGGTTTAAATGCACGCAAGGCAGCCGGCAAAATTCATTCTGATATTGAAAGAGGGTTTATCCGTGCTGAGGTTGTCGAGTACGATGCTTTTAAAGAATGTGGCAATATGAACGCAGTAAAAGAAAAGGGGTTATTTCGTTTAGAGGGTAAGGATTACATTATTCAAGATGGCGATATTGTCCACTTCCGTTTTAATGTATAAGGTGGGTAAATAGATGAAATGCATAATTATTGGGGCTGGCAAGGTAGGCTTTAGCATTGCTCAATTACTATCGACCGAAGAGCATGATGTAACTGTAATTGAGTTTGATACGGAGCGCGCATCTTTAATCGATGATGCATTGGATGTTCAGGTTATTAACGGCAGCGGTTCATCATGGAGAACCCTGGAAAAAGGCGGCGTAAAATATGCTGACATGGTAATGGCAGTTACTGAATTTGACGAACTGAACATGATAGCATGTCTGCTGGCTAAACAATATGGTGTAAAAACGACCGTTGCACGGGTGCGCAATCCGGAATATCTCGAAACTCCGCACTTCTCTCCTGAATCATTGTTGGGTATTGACCTTATTATTAATCCGGAGAGAGTAACTGCACTGGAAATCTCCAAATTAGTTAAAAATCCGTCAGCTTTAAATGTTGAATACTATGCCCAGGGAAGAGTTCAATTAATGGAACTGGCAGTTGAGGAAAACTCTTTTATGGCTGGAAAGCAAATTAAGAGCTTGAACACCACTCATTTTGTCATCGTAGCCATAACCCGTAAACATAAAATGATCGTACCCGGAGGAGATGAAGTTATTACTGCCGGGGACCATATTTATATTATGGCTAATACTGCTGAAATGCCGCATGTTTTACAATCATTAGGCATTATTCACAAAAAGATTGAGCACATTACCATACTTGGTGCAGGCCGTACCGGCACCTATTTAGCTCATATTTTGGAAGAAAAACGACTTCCTGTAAGTATAAAAATTATTGAGCGGGACCCTAAAAGAGCACGGGATGCTTCTATAAAGCTGAAGCGTACTTTAGTTATAAATGGAGATGGCAGTGATCTGGATTTACTGGAAAATGAAAATGTTGGGCAGAGTGATTTATTTGTGGCTCTGACTAACGATGACAAACTTAATCTGTTATCTTCCCTCATTGCTCAAAACTTGGGAGTTAACAAAACTATAGCTAAAATTAACCGTTCGGATATCATGCCACTCATGCAGCAAATTGGTATTAATGTGGTGCTTAGTCCCAGAATACTGACGGCAGGTGCCATTTTGAAATATATACGCCGGGGTGATATTATTTCCGTTACGGTATTAGGAGAAGACCGGGCAGAAATGATAGAGCTGGTTGCTCAGCCGGGTTCTATCGCCATCGGAAAGGAATTAAGAAGAATTCATTTTCCCAGGGGATCTGTAGTAGGTGCAATTGTAAGGAATGAGAAGGTAATCATACCCAGCGGTGATGATGTTATACAATCCTGTGACCATTTAATTATGTTCAGTCTGGCCAAGAGTATTCATAAAATGGAAAAGCTTTTTATAAATGGAGGCAACAATTAATGGTCAGGTCAGCTGTTATACTGAATTATATGGGCAAGATACTGGTAATTATAGGCATTGCGCAAATTTCGGTTGTCCTTTGTGCCATTATTTATTCTGAAAATGAAGTAATAAAACTTTTAATATCAGCTTTAATTACTATAATGACAGGTTTTATGCTTAGCAAAACCTTTGCCCATAATCATAGTATAAATTATAGGGAAGGTTTTGCTATTGTAACTCTGGGATGGATAGCAGCCTCACTGTTTGGTACTTTACCATTTATAGTCAGTGGGCATATTCCTTCCTTTGCAGATGCCTTTTTTGAAACTGTGTCCGGTTTTACGACTACTGGTGCAAGTATTCTAACTGATGTTGAAGCCCTGCCTAAAAGTTTACTGTTCTGGCGTAGTCTTACGCAGTGGCTGGGCGGGATGGGAATAATGGCATTATTTATTGCCATTATTGTCGGTTTAGGGGCCAGAGCAAATCAAATCTTTCGAGCTGAAGTACCCGGTCCGATATCTAATAAAATCAGTCCCCGAGTACGGGATACTGCCCGTGCTTTATGGCTTACTTATGTTGTAATGAGTGCAGTACTATTCCTCTTGTTATGGGCTTTCGGCATGAATATCTTTGATTCCCTGTGCCATACCTTTAGCACCATGGCTACGGGGGGATTTTCCACTAAAAATCAGAGCATCGGTTATTACAGCAGTCCATATATTCAATGGACGATTACGCTCTTTATGTTTCTGGCCGGAGTAAATTTTGCCTTACATTATCTAATCTATAAGAAAAAGACTCTATCCCAATATTGGCAGGATAAAGAATTCAAACTGTATTCCCTTATTGTAACGGTTGCCTCTATAATTGCCTTCTTTGGAGTTTTACATATTTCCGGTGGGGGAGAAAAAGTCCGTGCTGCAGTTTTTCAGGTAATTTCTATAATGACTACTACCGGTTATGTAACTGCCGACTACGACATTTGGGCACCCATGGGTAAAGGCATATTGTTCCTTTTAATGTTTGCAGGGGCCTGTGCCGGTTCCACCTCCGGTGGTATAAAGGTAGGGAGATATTTAATTATGCTGCAACGAGCCAAAATTGAGCTGCAGCAAATGGTGCACCCCAGGGCTATAATGCCGTTAAGAGTGGGCGACCGGGTAATAAATGATGCATTGGTAATTAATGTTCTGCAATTCTTCTTTATATACATATTTATCGTCCTGGTCTCTACATTAATTATGAGTATTATGGGACTTGATTATGTTAGTGGCTTAACTGCAGTATTATCTTGTATAGGTAATATTGGTCCAGGCTTTGGCCTGGTCGGTCCAACCAATAACTATGGCTTTTTATCTGATACTGCCAAATATCTGCTTTCCTTATTAATGCTTCTCGGCCGTTTGGAAATATACCCATTCCTCATCTTATTTGTTCCCCAATACTGGAAAGAATAACTATTACCTTTCATACTACTTTGTTATCTATTTGCACTTACTTTATAGCTGCGACATATTATGCATTATAGATTTTACAAGGGAGTTTATTATGCGTAATATGCCGGAAATAGTTTTGCATCACCAATTTGATATGAGTATTCCTGAACATATTAATATTCATATTGGAAAACAAACAATTAAGGTCAAAGTAATAATAAGCAGCAAACTTAATACCGGGGCAAATTATTGCTTTATTCCACCATCAACAGCACACAAGTTATCAATCCCTTCAGGAAATTATTTAGTTTATAAATATGATTTATTAAATCTATACATTGGTCCAATTATAGCAGTATTGACTGCCGGTAATAATAAAAGACCTTATCCGGTTGGACGACAGGCACGGCTTTATAAAGAATTAAGCAGTCAGGCTGGAAAACAGGGTGTATTTCTATATTTCTTTAATCCTGAAGGTTACCGCATAAACCATTCTGCCATCAGAGGATATCGCTATGATGAAAAAGGTAATCGCCATACCGATTATTTCCCTTTTCCCAATATCGTTTATAACAGGGTTTTATATCGTTCCATTGAGCGTCAACCATTTATACAATCAATTTTAAATTCTTTTATCAAGGATCCACAGGTGTTTTTATTTAACACTCGTTTCCTTAATAAATGGGAAGTAAATCGGGAATTAAGCCAGGGGGTTGGAAAAGTATATCTTCCTGATACCAAAAGATACAATCCTGATAATCTACGAACATTCTTAGAAACTTATCCGGAGGTATTTTTAAAACCAATCAACAACAGTAAAGGACAGGGAATTATTAAAATAGTAAACCTGGGTAACGGAACCTATACACTGGCAAGAGCCGAATGGAAAAATATAATGCCATTAAAATTTAATTCCCTGGAAGCAGTAAACAAATATTTACGGCAAAATAAGATTTCGTTAAGACATTATATTGTTCAGCAAGGTATTCAATTGGCTACTTATAACGGTAGAGTATTTGATTTGAGAACCCAGTATCAGAAGAACCGGCAAGGTAATTGGATTCTTACCGGAGTAGGGGCACGGGTAGCAGGAAATAATCGTTTTGTTACTCACATTCCCAATGGAGGTTATCTGGCCAATTATTCCGATATCATTAAGCAGGTATTTCCCAGCTCAGACGCTCAGTTATCCATCGACCGTGAACTGCATAAAATTGGGCAAACCATTCCCCCCCTATTGGAACATCAGTTAGGCATCAATCTTGGCATTCTCTCTTTTGATATTGGAATTGATAAACAGGGCCGGATACGGATTTTGGAGATAAACTCAAAACCAGCCAGCTTTGATGAAGATGATATCCGAGGGAATCACCTTAAACATTTAGTCGACTATTTTATTTATGCAGCCAGTTAAAATTAAGGGAAGGTAATAAAATGAATTTAACTATTCTTTACCTGCTTGGCCCCACTGCTGATAAGATTCTTCAGG
>JAQVWB010000155.1 GCA_028698695.1 Syntrophomonadaceae bacterium
CCATAATTTTCTTCAGGCCAATCTGGAACAACTGTATTAAGATAAAAATTACCTGTCATCCAATTTGTTCCTCCAAAGGTTTGTTCTTTTGTAACCTGATAAAAATTTTCTGATCCTGATCCCTGGTGATTGTCACCTCTCATTAAAGCATTCGGAGTATCGAATAATTTCCAAATCTCAAATCCGGTTACTTGGTCTCTTCCCCAAATTCTCTCTTCAAATAAAGGTTTTAAAACTGTATCCAGAGGAACTGCGTAATTATTCCACCTGTCCCTGATTTCTATCCTGAAAGGTGTTTCGTCAGCGTCCAGTCCTCTAAATGAATAACTGCCAACTGGCCCATCTGAGAAATATGTATCATACAATTCCCAGTCACCCACTGCATCTGGCTTATAAACAGAGATAGCGATATTCTCTCTGTTTGTATTTATCCATGAGGTATAGAGGCCTCCAAATGTTGTATTCACTTTCAAGGATTCCCGGATTAACTGAACAGGTGGAACACGAGGGTTTATTTTAACAACTACAGGTGTTGACTGGTTTCTGCTTTGATCAATGGCAATCAATGAAACAACATATTCATTAGTGTCGGCAAACCCCTGTAATACTATTGTATCCCTGGATGCAGAAGAAAAAGCTTCACGTTCAACACCATTTTCATCCCTAGTCAGTGTATAAGTAGCCTTCACTCCCAACAGGTCATTATCATCAGGTAGCGTATAAGTAATCATAGCGCCTCCGTGGAGGTTTTCAACTACGACATTTGTCACCGGTTTAGGAGGTATATCGTCTTTTGGATCACTCCAGTTCTTTTCTTCAATACAGCTCCAGAACGATATCATTGCTGTCATAATAATATATACAAATGCTCTTTTCATAACTAGTTCCATTTTAGATTTAATTAATTCCATCCCGGATTTTGAATTAAATTTCTATTCTGAAGTAAGACTTTTGTCCGGATTGGCCATAAATAGTCTTTTTTGTCAAAAGTCAACTGATAAACTTCTACCTCCTGAAAAAATTCCTCCACGGTTTCCGGTCGCACGTTATTTAATATTCTGACAGGTTTGTTCATGTATTCTTCAGCAAGTTTCCATCTGCGCAGATCCCAGAACCGTGCACCTTCAAAAGCGAGCTCATTTAAACGTTCGCGTTGAATAATATCGCGCATACCCTCTGTCGTTGAAGGTTTATCCGGAAATTTTGAAAATTGCTGCCAACTTTCCACAACTCCTTTTAGTCCGGTTCTGTTTCTGACAAGGTCAATATATTCATATACCTCATTGGCTGGAGCTGTTTTAGATTCATTCAATGCTTCGGCGTACATCAGATATAGGTCAGCCAGTCTTATGATCGGAAAAGGATATGAATAAGCATTCAGACTATTTGATTTTTCTGGCAACGCTGATAAATAGTGTACAAATTTTTTACATCCATATCCTGTTTGAGAGGCACCAAAATTTCCTCGCATAGTCTGAATAAGATACTGGTTATTATCACTATTTACCCTACCATTACCGTAAAGCAGATTACCATGGAACCAAAGTGACCCATAAAAGCGGGCTTCCCGGTTAAAATGCATATTAGCAGTTGTATAGCCCTCTTTTATATTATACTTATGTTCTGCATCACCTACACGTAATCCCAATAAATCCACTCCTTCCCATTCCGGATCTTCGTCAATAGGTACACCATTTTTAGTGTAGAACTGTTCAACTATATGTAATGGTGGGGTCCAGGTGTTATGATAGCTGTTTGAGTTATTTTCTGAAGTAAATGAAGGATGACAAACTCTTTGAAGGTTTCTGCTTTCATTTCCTCTCGGGTCACCCCAGATTATTTCCGGATTCCATAGTTCCATTACTGCACCGCGAACCTGCATTGCCAAATTAGTTTGTTCACTCAAATTTTGTGCTAAAGGATTTGTATTCCAGTCATATAGTTTATGACCTGCTTCATGTGCAGCATTAATTGCTTCTCTTAAGGCAATCGCAGCTCTGTTCCACTTTTCAGCACTGTAATCAGGAAACAGTCTGATACCTCTGTTATCAACGATATCAGCATAATCGGGATTTCCATTAAATAAAGGGCTTGCTGCCAGGGTCAGAGTTTGAGCTTTCAGCGCCAAGGCAATTGCTTTGGTAGGTTTGCCGAGATCAGTCATTATATTTTCGGCTTCTATCGGTAGTTTATCTGCTATTTCATCAATAAGTTCCACGATATAATCAACCACTTCATCAACGGGAGCTCTGTATTTTTGCACTTCTTCAGGACTGGCACTTACCGGGAGATTATCTCTTACTATTGGTATTGGGCCATACATGCGCAAAAGCCAAAAGTGATAAAATGCTTTTAAAAATTTAACTTCTAATATCCATCTTTCTCTTTCCCAGTCAGGTAAATCATATGGCAGATGAATATTCTCAAGAAATATATTGCAATCACGTAAAGCTGTATATATACCTTTACCACCATTCAGGCTATAGCTTGTTTGGTTGCTTGCAAAATAATCTGCCAATGGAGAGGTTGAACTCTGATCACCGCGTTGTATATACCATAAAGTATTTGCAATAACATTGGGATTCAGAGTATACCATATTTCGTCAGCTCCTAATAATGCCGGATTATTAACAGGATTGGCAAAATTTGGAATGAATGAATAGCAACCATATAAAAATCCTTCAGCTTCGAAACGGTTATTGAACGCATGGTTAATCGTAGGTGTATTATCCGGCACGATATCCAGATATTCTGTGCAGGAATACCCTGTCAGGCAAGATATTACAATAATCAATGCCAACTTGGTAAGATGTTTTTTTATCTTCATAACTTTCTTATAATGATACATTAATGCCTAAATTGAATACTCTTTGAATGGGATATCCCAATCCGTTAGAACCCATTTCAACATCCCACAATTTAAAATCACTAAATAACAAAAGGTTAGTTCCACTAATATAAAACCTGCATGATTTCAACTTGATTGTTTTACATATATTTGCTGGCAAATTATATCCCAGTTCGACACTTTTCAATCTCAGGAAATTTCCATCACGCTTATTATAAGTACTCCTTTGCAGATTATTACTTATTAAGGTACTTGACAACCTGGGCCACTTTGCATCGGGGTTTTGTGTAGTTTCCGACCAGTAGTCTTCAGCAATGAATTTTGCTAATCCGGTTTCATAATACTTTCCGCCGGATGTATACCTCCTGAATGGGCTCAAGGCCGACTGATCTATCCAGAATGAGGATTTCCCCGATCCTTGCAGGAAGAATGACATATCAAAATCCTTATATCCGATAGAAAAACCAAATCCATAATTAAGTACAGGGGTTGTAGGATAACCAATAGGCACCATATCCAGTTCATTTATCACCATATCATTATTTATATCCTTATATTTTAGGTCACCGGGAAGATATTCGCCGAAATCTTGTCGTGCAGAGTTTGCTATATCGGCATCATCAATGAAAAGACGTTCTGCAACATAACCCCACTGCTGTGAAAGAGAATTTCCAACTCTGGATTTCCATGGTGCAATTTCGCTAAAATCAGTTTCTTCATAATACTTAAATTTGCCAGTTGCGTAAGTAAAATTTCCTCTCCCTGTGATCCAAAGGTCGTTACTAATTACATGATTATAATCAATTGCCAGGTCAATCCCCTGGCTCTCTGCCTTACCAACATTCACCAGTGGTGTCGCCCACAAACCCATTGAAATGGGAATATCTGCTCTGGGCTGAAGGATATTAGTTCTGATTTGCTTATATATATCTGCGTTTACATCTAACTTTCCATCGAATAAACCTAACTCAATACCCAAGTTTGTCATCTTGGCTATTTCCCATCCTATATTAGGGTTTGAATAGCTGTTAGTGACCACACCGTTCTTTATATAATCCATATTATAACCTGTTCGGAAAGCCTCTCCAGCTCCCAACTGAACATCAGACAGATAGAAAAAACGCTGATCCCCTATTGCATCATTACCTACTAAACCGTGTGATACCCTGACTTTAAAATTAGAGACCATGTCACTTACCCAGCCCTGCCAGAATGGTTCTTTAGAGATGAGCCAACCGACGCCAATTGAAGGGAAAAAGCCCCAGCGGTGCGATTTATCAAACTTTTCAGATCCGTTATAACCAAAGTTAAACTCAGCAAAATACTTAAGGTCATAATCATAAGTAAAACGACCTGACAATCCTAAATTGCGTTGAGGTAAAGATGAGGATAAGGTCGAAGCATTGCCGGTAATCGAATTTCGAATTATGCCTACAAGCATACCACTGATTCCATGTCTTTCAAAGGTTCTGTTATAAAGTAATTGTCCTTCACCATAAAAAGAACTATTTACCTCCTTGTAACCCGGAGAATAATTCAGGAATTCCGTTCCTGACTCTGGATTAAGTTGTTCCAGATAATACTCCCCTGTTAGACGGTTATAACCATATAGCTGATAGTAAAATGGATTATACTGGCGTGATACATCAAAAGCAGAATTTCTGATTGTGTTACCCATGAGACGTCCGGTAAGGCCCTCTGCAACCATACTTAAGTCCTGGTTTAATTCCAGTTGTGCCATGATAACAGCTTTGCTTTCCTGACGATAGCCACGAACCATCTCGGCGTAAGGATTATAATACTGATCTCCTTCAAAATTTCCAAACAGAATGTGGTGAGGAGAATACACACCTGTTTCCGGGGTTTCATAATATGCAGGAAAACGCACAGGACTAACATTCAGAACAGAACGATACAAAGATGTTCCGCCGGGAATAGGCCCTGAATAATCATCAAATGTACCATGAACACGTATAACTGCCTCAGTAGACTTAAAAATATTAATGTTGATATTAGACCTTATTGCATACTTTTTCAAGTCAATATTACTGTTAAAGTCATTCCTTTTATCAACTTTTAAAATTCCGTTAT
>JAQVWB010000156.1 GCA_028698695.1 Syntrophomonadaceae bacterium
ATTAAAAGCAAAGTAGTAACTTATGATTTTGCCCGCCTTATGGAGGGTGCAACCGAAGTAAAATGCTCACAATTTGCTGATGAGTTGATTAAGAACTTGTCTTAGCACTGGGTAACCAGGGGGACGGTTCTACTGGTTACCCTTGGTTCATCGCTGTTTTCGGGGGAGGAAAATAGGATTAACAACAAATTCAAGCAATCGTTACTGGATAAAAACATATTTTCGCTAACCTGGGAATTGGTACCCGGCAGGGGAGCTCATGAAAAATCTCAGGAAAATGTTCTCATTGCAGCAGGACAGGCCGCCAGAGATGGTAGAATTCATGCTCTTACCATTACTGATAACCCGGGTGGCAGACCTGCCATGTCGGCAACTTATCTGGGGTTGGAAGTATTAAAGCTGGGCATAGAACCGCTGGTTCATTTTACCTGTAAAGATAAAAATCGCAACCAGATTGAATCTGAGCTGTACGCAATGGATCGAGCCGGTATCAGAAACCTCCTGGTTATGACAGGTGATTACCCTACTAGTGGCTTTATGGGTCGGCCCAAACCGGTCTTTGATCTGGACCCGGTTCATATTTTGGATCTGATAGGTAAAATGAATAAAGGCCTGGAAATAATTGAACCCAAAGGAGTAACTAATCATCAACCGGGTGATTTTTATGCCGGTGCGGTAGTATCACCATTTAAAGCTACCGAAGCCGAATTATTGTTGCAATATTACAAACTGGGCAAAAAA
The DNA here is from genome assembly GCA_028698695.1 of Syntrophomonadaceae bacterium. Lineage (GTDB taxonomy): Bacteria > Bacillota > Syntrophomonadia > Syntrophomonadales > Syntrophomonadaceae > JAAYBS01. The sequence continues at coordinate 742 of JAQVWB010000156.1, forward strand.
ATCAATAATGGAGCCAGTTTTATTGTAACCCAATTAGGCTTTGATGCCCGTAAATTCCATGAAGTTTTACAATTTATCAAGAACCTTGCCCCTCAAATACCTGTAATTGGGAATATCTATATCCTGCCGTTTGGTGCTGCTAAAATGATGAACTCCAACCAATTACCCGGCAGTGTGGTAACCGGTAAACTTCTGTCTGAACTTGACCAGGAGAGAACTGCTGAAGATAAAGGTGCCAATGCACGCCTGCTTCGTGCTGCTAAAATGTATGCCTTTATGAAAGGCATGGGTTTTGATGGAGTACACCTGGGAGGCCATAATATAAAATATGAACAGGTAAAATATATTATTGATAAAGGTGAAGAGCTCAGCGCTGATTGGATGAAACTCATACCTGAATTCGATTATGCACAACCGGAGGGCTTTTATTATTTTGAAAAAGACCTTAATACCGGTCTGAATACGAATAAACCGATTAATCGCAGCACCCTGCCGCTTGACTGTCCTGTGGGCATTAATTATCGCTTCATGCGTTTATTTCATCAGTTGTTTTTTGCCCCCGATAAAAATCTTTTCCCGTTAATGTCCCGCTATTACAACCGCGTGAAAAAACCGGGGAAATACGGGTTTGAGCATTTCCTTAAAGTTATAGGGAATGAATGCAAGGATTGCGGAGATTGTGCGTTGTTGGATATTGCTTATCTGTGTCCCATGTCCCAATGCCCCAAAAATCAACGGAATGGTCCCTGTGGCGGTAGTTATAATGGTTGGTGTGAAGTCTTTCCGGATGAAAAGAAATGTATCTGGGTGAAAGCATATTCAAACCTGAAAAAATATAATGAAGAAGAACAACTGGAAAAATCATATATATCTCCGGTTAACTGGGATTTATATCAAACCTCGGCCTGGTATAATTATTACACCGGAAGGGATCACTCGGCATTAATAAAAAAAGCAGATAAACCTGATAAGTAAAAGCTCTCAGATTATGGTTGGATTGCCTGACCTTTTCTATAACAATATCCTGGTTCAGCAACCGACAATTATCCCACCTGGGAGCTTAAACGCTTATAGTCAGCCAGCAATTGACGGGTTATTTGCCGGATTCGGCTATAGCCTGATTCGTTACAGGCTTTTTCAATCAAGGCCGCCTGGCGCGAAATCTGCATGAAACCATACATGCCGGCCATACCCTTGATATCGTGACACACATTTTTTATTTTATTAAGATCATTATTAATTATTGCCCGTTCCAATTCGTTCAGCAATTCACCTAATAAGGAAATAAATTCAGGAATAAGGTTATTTATAAAGTCATGATTAACAGTTTTATTATCTGAAATTTTGTTCAGACATTGATTGATTAATTGTACCAGTTCCTCAGAACGAAATGGTTTGGCAATGTAAGCATTGCAACCGGCCTGCAGGCATTTTTCCCGGTCACCGTTAAGTGCTTGGGCAGTCATGGCAATTACAACTGTTTCAGGAGCAATCCGGGAGTCACGGATTATAGTGGCGGCTTCATATCCGTCCATCACCGGCATTTGCATATCCAGCAAGACAACTTCGAAATGATTATTCTGCAGAGCATTAAGGCATTCCATACCATTGGATGCTATAGTAACCTGAAAACCGTAATTATGCAGCAACTGAGCAATGGTTCTGCGATTAAGATCATTATCATCAACCAACAGAACATTAATAATATTTAAATTGGATGATATTGAATCATTTAGCCAACAGACCTTATCAGAATTATCGGGGCTATTTATGGTTTTAGCAGCAATGCATTCTACCAGAGGAAGATACATGAAAAAAGTGGTTCCTTTACCCTCCTGGCTTTCCACTCCCAGATAACCCCCCATTAGCTCAATATAATGTTTGCAAATGTATAATCCCAGACCGGTGCCCCCATAATTACGGGAAGCAGAATTATCCACCTGAATAAAGGGATTAAATATTATTTCAAGTTGATCCTGGGCTATACCAATTCCGGTATCAGATATTTTTATTAAAAGCTGATCTTTTTCGTCCGGTCCTTTTTCTCTTTTACAATCAACGGTTATACCACCACAGAATGTGAATTTAAGTGCATTATATAACAGATTCATAATTACCTGGCGAAGTTTTACTTGATCAATGAGGATGACTTCGGGGATAGCTGGGTCGAAATTTACGCTGACCTTCAACCCATTTTCCCTTAGCAAGGGGTTAATGATATTTACAGTTTTAAAAATAAGATCAGAAATTTTACACGATTGGGGAGAAAGTTCAAATAGACCAATTTCAATTTTGGACAGGTCCAGGATATCGTTAATTAATTGCAGCAAATGTTCGCCACATTCTCTGATTATCTGAAGATTTTCAGCTTGCCCACTGTTCAAATTGTTATGCTCCAATAAATCTACTGAACCCAGAATACCAATCATAGGCGTACGCAATTCATGACTCATATTGGCAATGAATTGATTTTTGGCTAAATTTGCCGCTTCTGCTTTTTGACGCTCTTCCACCAGTGCGGTTATATCAGTGGATATAATTGTCATAGCTATCGTATGATTATTTTCTTTTAATGGGTGAATACGGTGCATAAAAGTACACGGTTTACCTTCTACCAATATATCAAATTCTCCTTGCCAATTCCGGCCATTAACAATTTGCTGATTAATTTCCTCTACAAGAGCTTGATTATCGGGAGAAACTTTGCTTAATACATGATTAATATGATGTTGTTTGGCGCCATTTAGATTACAGATTACTTTGGCACGCTCATTCAAATAATTTATTTTGCCGGTGACAATATCAATTACGATAACACTTTCTTCAATATTTTCCAGCACAAAAGCCTGATATTTATGCCGCTCATACGTCTTGCCAGGTTTGCCTGAATAGATATACTTTAATTTCCTAAAAGAATTTTTAGCTTGATTAGGTTTCATATTATTTCCCCCTTTCAAAGCGGAAACAAATAAGGACAAAATATGGTTACTTTTACCATACACTATTTAAACGGCGAAATATGTCCACTTGTGAAGGCTGATTAAAAATATTTCCGCAATAAAAGCACAAAAAATAGAGAGTTTAAAAAGTTTTAGAGGAAAATGGGGGTCTGGAGTAAGAAGAGTGAAGAAATTTCGTAATTAATTAATATATAATGGTTAAAGGACCCGATTTTTCCACACTAAAAATTGAAGGATAAAATCCTATTATTAAACAGGAGGGTAAATTGTGAGATTCATACAAAAAGTTACTATGATATTAATAACTGGATTGCTGTTAACTCTGATTATTAAACCAGTTCAATCAGGAATGGCAGCAGACTCTATCAGGATTTTTATCGACAACAGGGAAATAGCTGCCGAGGTACAGCCGGTAATAGTTAATGACCGGACCATGGTGCCTTTGCGTGTTATAAGTGAAAATTTGGGTATGACGGTGGATTGGGATGAGGATACCCGTTCAGTGTTCATTACTTCCCCGGGCAAATTTATCCCGGGAGAATACATTGATCGTTCCTTATCTGACAGCAACAATATTTCCATATTTTTAGATGGGGTATACATAGAGTCGGAGGTAAAACCCTTTATAAAAAATGATCGCACTATGGTGCCCCTGAGAGTTATAAGTGAGGGTATGGGTATGAAAGTAAACTGGGACGGAAAAGAACGTCTGGTGTCCGTCAACTCACCTGCGCCAGTTTTACCTTCCCGGAATGAAAATGTTCCGGTGCCCACGCCTGTCCCAGAGCCCGTTGAAGATTTGCCGGAAGAAATACCAGCGGACAGCCAATTACTAAATAGCCTGGCCTCCTATAAGACTAATTTAAAGCTTATGGATGGTTCAGTACTTAACTCCGCAGATTTATTAAACCGGTGTTCTTCTGATTTTAGTCCCGAACAGTTGAGTGCATTCAGAACATTTTTGTCTCAGCTGAGCAAATATGAAGCGCTTATCAGACTCCCGGACGGCAGCATGGTCAATAATGCCGATGTAACCATTATGGGTGAGGCTTATTTGACTGCCGAACAGTTGACCCGTTGGATAAGAAATGAAACTCCTCGCTTGATGGAGAAGGCCAGAACAAACGGTCGGGAGTTTAAGCCGATTCCCGATTTGGCTGATTTATATATAAGAATTGGTGCCGAGTATGGAGTCAGAGGAGATATTGCCTATTGTCAA
>JAQVWB010000157.1:0-1131 GCA_028698695.1 Syntrophomonadaceae bacterium
TCGTCAGTCGGTAACCATCATCCGTTGCATTTACAGGAATATACGAACCAGGCGGCATAAATGATAAGTACTGCGCGCACCGGCCGGGGCCTGACGCAGAATTGAGCTGCGTATTTTTCCATAATTTTGCTGGTTGATTTTTTTATCACTCAGGTACATGGCCAGCAGACCATTAATTATCAGTAAATGAAATCCCGAATCGGCAATTTGGAGCGCATGATTATAAGAATTACGGACAAACAGGTTAATTCTTTCCTGCATTTCCACTTCATGCCCGTAGTAGAATGTGAAATTCAAATCTCCGCCCTCAGTATCCTCAGCCCGGTCAACGAAATAATCCAACAAAATATGTAAACCACATATCCATGGGAAATAGGCGGTTTTTATCTGTTCTATTTCCGATTGGCTGCAATCAGGCTGGTTGGCGGCACGAATCAATGCAAATAAAGCTAATGTAGAACCGGTGGATGCAGCCATTTCCTGCCACCGGACACCATCATAGCCGAAGTTCTCCTCCGCTATCCATAGTTTCAGCTTATCCTCCCGAATATTCTTATGCAGGTGTTTTTTTACCTGTAAATGACTGTATAATTCCGCCAACTGTATGACTTCATCATAAACCGTGCGGTAACCGGGGACTTTGTCAAGGCATTGCTGACAAACCTGCACCAGTTTATTTAAATATTCCCCATCAGGTATTTGCGTATATCCCCGGTAATAGTTTACGGGTTTTTGACCAGGTGTCAGAGCACAAGTCAGGGATTGATGAGCCTGAGCAAAAGCTTCTCCATCAGTACTATTGGCCCGGTCACATAAATTGTCCAGATAATCACAAATAGTTTGATAGGCAACGATAAACTCCAGCAAGTTATCTGAGGGTGGAAAGGCAGCATAAACGGCACCACCCTGGCAATGAAAAGCTTTATCATGCAGACTGGCTAATGCTTGCTGTCCTAGTATAATATCAGGGCAGGCAAGGGCTTCCTGGCGCCAATAAGCTAACCGTCGTTGTACTTTTGGCAAAGTGATGCCTATGTAACGGCTTAGTATTTTGGCCTGATATGCCTGATATTTGTTATTAACGGCAATCATAGTTATTACATCCATGCAATATTGTCCGGCGTATTATGG
>JAQVWB010000157.1:1141-4906 GCA_028698695.1 Syntrophomonadaceae bacterium
TGGTTATATTCCGGAGTTGTATTTGATTGTAAATAATTGTTTGAAAAGTAGGCAGCTAAAGCAGCCAGGTTGTCCCTGGTTGAACCAGTCGGTAATTCCTTTAATAATTGCCCGGCCAGACTTAAGTATTTTTGTGCTTCATTGATTGCCATATCTATGGCACCACACTCGACCAGTATCTGCATTATCTCCTGCATATTCATGCTCAGATTGGTCCGGTCCAGCAGCAGCGTTTTCAATAAGGGACCATAAGCAGCGTCTTCCAATGCTATGATTACCGGTAAATTTATATTTCCTTCCAGTAAATCACTGCCTGCCGGTTTGCCCAGCAAATTCGCATGGGAAACATAATCAAGTACATCATCAATTATTTGATAGGCATTGCCCAGATGCAGACCATAGTTTTGAATTATTTTAACTTCATGGTCGGGCATTGAGGATATCACCCCCCCCACCTGACAACTGGAAGCAAACAGGCAGGCAGTTTTGCGATAGATTTTTTCAAGATATGCGCTTCGGGAAGTATCTAACCGGTTCGCCAGATATAGCTGTTGAATTTCTCCGGTACACATTACTTTAATGGTATCAGTAACCGTTTCCATAACTGCGGGCAAGCTTTGTTTGTTTATTATATTAAACGCTTCGGCAAACAAATAGTCGCCCAGCAGTACGGCAACTTTATTGTTCCATTTGCTGTTAATGCTCTCCTGTCCGCGTCTCAGAGTTGAATTATCGATTATATCATCATGGACCAGAGAAGCCAGATGTATCAGCTCAATGGCAACAGCGACATCAATTACCACCGATTCCCGGGCAGGATATAAACTGGAAGCTAAATAAACCAGACGGGAACGCAGCATTTTACCGGGCTTACCTAGCAGGTATTCAATATATTCGCCCATATCCCCGCTATCCTGAAGTATATCCTTCAATCGGTCAATAATCTTATCTGCCGGAAAAGGGAAATACATTACGGCCTGATCTGCAATAATAACTGTTCAACTCCTTCCAGGCAAAGCCTTTAGCTATTATTCCCACAGATGGCCGGTATATACAATGGTTTTAACCCAACACTTTCTTTTTTATTTGTTCATGAGCGAAGTTTTCAATATGGTCATCCAGTCGGGAGGCAAAAGTTATACCCTTTCTATTCATCATCACTTCTATGAAATAGTCAGCCAGAATCGGATTTTTGGGCAATAACGGTCCATGTAAGTAAGTTGCAATTAAATTTTTATACCATATGCCTTCCTGCTCATCCTCGCCATTGTTTCCGAAACCACTGATAACCCTGCCCAGCGCTTTTATTTCTTTGTCTTCCAAGTAAGTCCGTCCCGCGTGGTTTTCAAAACCAGCCACGGTAAATGGTTGACCATGCAAAGATGCTGCCAGAACAATATTTCCAATCAGACGATTTTGCTCTCTTTGGGTATAAAAATCTAATAGGTTTAATCCGGGCATTTGCACCCCATCAGAAGATTCATAGTATTTGCCCAGTAATTGATATGCCCCACCTACAAACAAGGCCGGTAATCCTTGTTCAATTTCCAGCTTCAGATCACTGCAATTATGAACCAGTTCATTAACAACCAGTTTTTGTTCGCGGTCAGAACCTGCACCCATAAAAATCATGTCATATTGATTAAATTCTATCTGACAACCTGGCGAAATGGCTTCTATGTAACTATTATAACCACGCCATTCCAATCTTTTTTGCAGACAAATGATGTTGCCCCGATCTCCATATAGATTCATCAATTCCGGATATAGGTGGGCAATTATAAAATCAGCCATAGCTTATACCTAACTTTCCGTACTTTTTTGTATTTGATCGATCAGGTCAGCAGATGCAATACTTTCCTGCTGTAATTTAATTAATATATCCCGACAGATAAATAATGCTGTATAAGTAGACAGGACATAAGTTGCGTCTGCTGCAACCGACAAGGCCTTTTTAATTCCCGACTGCAGTTCATCCTCAATATATATCCGGTCAACCGGAGCATCTGCATATTTAAAGCGCAAGGCTATATCACCGCTTCTTTGTCCTGAACACACTATAGCTTCTACATTTAAATGCAAAACTGTAATTTGTTCAATATCGGCATCCCATATCCAGGAAATATCACGACCATCCGCAACATTATCATTTAAGGCAAAAAATATCGTCTTTCGTGCCGGTTCAGTATTTATTGCTGCCAATGCCTGGTTTAACCCGGTAGGGTTTTTAACTAATATCAGAGTTACTTTACGATTATTAATTTCAAATTGCTCCATACGCCCTGCGTCGGGTTCGTAATTGGCAATAGCTTTTTGAATTATTGCATCTTCTATCCCCACCAATTTGGCCAGTGATACTGCCGCCAGAACGTTGTAAGCATTATAGAAACCCTGATACGGGCTTATGATTTCTATATCATTAACCTTCATTTCAATTTTAGGAGTGAGCATAAGTGAATGAGCGGTAAAATTGCGTTCGGGATTTTTATTGCCACATTCCGGACAGCAGAACTTTCCTAACTGTGCATAATGAAACCTTTGATAATATAATTCATGAGCACAAAATACACAAAACCTTCCTTCGCGACCTTCCTCGCTTAGTACGCGGTCATAGTTTGTATCATCAAAACCGTAATACCAGCAATGCAGTCCGGTATCATTTTTAAAATGTGTTACCAATGGGTCATCCGCATTCAGAACTAATTCTATATTCGTATCGCGTACAGCATCTTTTATAAGATTAATCGTAGTATCAAGTTCACCATACCGATCCAGCTGATCGCTGAAAAAGTTGGTAATTAATACTACGCGGGGATGCAGCTGTTTAAGTAACAAAGGAACATTGGCCTCATCAGTTTCCAGCAAAGCATAAGCAGTTTTGCGTTTGCCCAACCAATCAGTTTCTTTGATAAAAGCGGTTGTAATTCCAGTTATCATGTTGGCTCCGGCACGATTATGCACAAAGGTATAACCTTTTTCCTTTAATATCCCAGCCAGCATGTTCGTGGTAGTAGTCTTACCATTAGTTCCGGTTACAACAAATATTTCTTCGCTTATATTGGCAGCCAGCTCTTTAAGTATTTGCGGGTATAATTTAAGTGCTATCTTTCCCGGTATGGATGTACCACCGGTTCCAACCATTTTGCTCAGACAAGCAGCGAATTTTCCGGCAATAATAGCAATAATCAGAGCAACTTTTTTCAATTTCACATACTCCTTAAAATTTTTAGCCAACCACAGTTAATTTATCACATACGCAAGGAAAAATAAAAGCTGTATAAATAAAAATGACCTGTATTGCTACAGGTCACAATAGTCAGATCTATTTACGCACCAAACCATCTGTCAAAATCCAGGCGCCGGCTACGTCTTCCAACATAGTTTTCGCATAATTCATCATAAATATCCTCCAACCGGGTGGTCATTGCTTCTGAAGACATCAAGAATGCTTTTTGCAAAGCATTTTCTTTTAATCTGGCATATAGCTCATCATCCTGCAGCACAGTAAATATTGCCTGACTAAATTCATCCATATCTTCCGCGGTTAAAATCCCGTTAATATTATGATCAACCATATCCTGCACCCCGTTAGCTTTCACAGCTACCACCGGAAGTCCGGCAGCCATGGCTTCAATTAATACTAGGCCCTGGGTTTCAGTCAAGGAAGAAAAAACGAACAAATCAGCTGAATAATATGCTTTAACCAGAGTATCAAAAGGTAATGCTCCGGTAAATACTACATCCTCTTCCAAGGTCATGTTTAAT
>JAQVWB010000158.1:0-816 GCA_028698695.1 Syntrophomonadaceae bacterium
CCTTTTTTCGTGATTTCTTTGCTAAGTTTATTAAAGACTGTTTTGGATCTGATAAGCTTTCAACATTAATAGGTATAAGATTAATGTTTATACCCAGATATTCTGCTAACCCCTCTCGATCTGCTAATAACCAAGACTCGACCTCATTTACGGCGACTCGAAATAGCATATTGGGATGAATCTTATCGGGTAGATAATCTTTAATAAGAGCTATAGCACATTTATATCTATCACAATCTGTTAATACAAAATAGGGCATGCCTTGGGCCGCCTTATTAAAGCCATTGATATTTCTTTTTATAAAACCATTTCCGCGTCCATTAATAGAATCGGCAATCCGATAGGAACAACCCGATTGAGCAATTATTTGCCTAATTACAGCTTCGCTTAAAATATCTTCAAATATTATATTAATATTTATGATTTGTTTTTTAACACTCATCAAAACAGACTCAGTTCTTCGATGTTATTTGGGTGTATTCGGGATAAAATAGCATCAGCAGGACTTACGCCATTTTCCAATAAAAGCCTAACCTCCTCTATTGAGGAAGAGACGGTAACTGTAGTACCTTCAGAACTTGGAGTTAATAATAGTATTTCTTCGCCGCCAATTCCTTTATCGGATAATAGGTCCACACTATGCGTACTTAATATTAACTGACGTTTCTTTCTACTTCTAACTTTGCTAAATACAGATGGTAGTTGTGAAACTATACTACCATTTAATGAAAGCTCAGGTTCTTCTAATAACAACAAAGAGTCGCTTTCGAGCAAAGACCATAATAGACCAATAAGTCGTAATGTGCCGTCAGAAAA